>JBOHST010000120.1:0-5454 GCA_050733375.1 Gemmatimonadales bacterium | reverse complement strand
GTTCTACATGGTGCGCGATGCGCGGGTGCTTACGTTCACCGATTGCGCGGTGGTGCCACAACCGACCGCCGAACAACTGGCGCAGATCGCGCTCGCGGCGGCTCGAGACCGGCGCCGCATCGTGGGCGACGCGCCTGCGGTGGCGTTTCTCTCCTACAGCACCAAAGGCAGCGCGGCTGGCCCCCTGGTGGACCTGGTGTGCGAAGCGGTGGACCGTTTCCGTCGGCTGGCGCCCGACATTCCATGTGACGGCGAGCTGCAGGGCGACGCGGCGTTGGTGCTGGACGTCGCGCGTCGCAAGGCACCCGGGTCGTCCGTCGCCGGGCACGCGAACGTGCTCGTGTTCCCTGACCTTGACAGCGGCAACATCGCGTACAAACTGGTGCAACGGCTGGGGGCGTGGGATGCCATCGGCCCGATTCTGCAGGGGCTCGCCCGGCCGATTGCCGACCTGTCGCGCGGCGCGACCGTGGACGATATTGTGGACGCGGCGGCGGTCGCCGCTTTGCAAGCGGAGGTTTGAGGATGGGCTTCTCGTTGACGAAGGATTCGCGGGGCGTGGTGGTCGTCGGCGTCGACGGGCAGCTCATCGTCGGCAACCGCCAGGACCTCAAACAGAAAGTGCTCGACGCCCTGGAAGGGGGGACCCGGCGCTTCGTGATCGATTTCACGAAGACCGGCTACATCGATTCCTCCGGCCTCGGCGTCCTCGTGTCGCTTTCCAAGAAGGTGCGCGAACAGGGCGGCGAGCTCCGCCTCGCGGGACTCAACGAAGACCTGCAGACGCTGTTCGAGCTCACCAAGCTGGACACCCTGTTCGCCATCACCAAGACCCCGGCGGAGGCGCTCGCCGCCTTTTAGCCCTGTGACCGATTCGCTGCACCTCGTCATCCGCCGACTCGCGCGCGTGGGAGGCGAGGCTCGGTTGTCGCTGGCCGTGCCGAGCGATCTCGCGCTCGTCGGCGACGCGGTCGAGCTGGTGACGCGCCACTGCGATGTCGGGGTGCTGTCCCCGCGGCGGCTGCACTTCAACCTGCGTACGGCCCTCGCCGAGGCGCTCGCGAACGCGATCCGATACGGCAACCGGCAGGATCGCACCAAGCTGGTACGGGTGGAGATCGAGTGCGGCCGCGACGCGGTGCGCATCGAGGTGGCCGACGACGGCGCCGGCTTCGACCCGAACGAGGTTCCCGATCCCACGACACCCGAGAACGTGGCGCGGGAGGACGGGCGCGGGTTGTTCGTCCTGCGCCACCTGGTGGATCGGATCGAATTCAACGAGCAAGGGAACTCGGTGTGTCTCGTCTTGCGGGCGGGCTGACCAAGCTCGAGCGTCTCGTGCCGGTGCTCGAGCGGCTGGCGGGCGTTCCGCTGCGCGTGTGGCGCGTGGACGGCGAGACGGTGCGCTTGCTCGGCGGGTCGGCGGTGCCCTGGACCCCGCCGCTCACGGCCGCCACGGCGGGGGCGGGTCAGCAACTCACCACGCCCGGCGGGACCGCCTGGTTCGAGCCCGTGCGGGGTGGAGCGGCAGGCCTGTGGCTCGAAATCACCGACGGCGACCGGGCCGGCGCCGTGAGCGCGCAGCTGACCGAGGCGGTGGGGTGTCTCGTCGAAGCGGAACGCGAAGCGGCGCAGGTGGCGGCCGAGCTCTCCGACCGCTACGAAGAGATCGATCTGGTCTACACGATCAGCGAGATCCTCGGGCACACGATCCGGCTCGACGAGGCGGCGCGCCGCATTCTGCAGGAGGTGGCCACGGTGGTGGGCGCGCGCCGGGCCAGTCTGTTCGTGATCGACGAAGACCGGCGCGTGTTGCGACTCGTCGCTTCGAAAGGGATGCCGCATCCGGACGCCGACCCCATCGAGCTCGATGATCCTGACTCGGTCACGGCGCGGGCGTTCCAGGAGATGCGCATTCAGAGCAGCGACGCCGCGGACCTGGCCACCGCGACCTCCGACCGGAGCTCCGGGCGCAGCTACCGCGGCCGCGCCTACCTGTCGGTGCCGGTGATGTACGGGGCACCGGGAGATCAGTCCCGGCCGATTGGCGTGATCAATCTGACCGACCGGAACGGTGTGGACAACTTTTCGGCTGGGGATCGCAAACTCGTCGTCGCGATTGCCAACCAGGTCGGCGCGGCCATCGAGAACGCCCGACTCGTGACCAAGGACCTGAGTCAGCAGCGCGTGCGCCGCGAGCTCGAATTGGCGCACGACCTGCAGCTCAAGCTCCTGCCGTCGCCCGCGGTGCTCGGCGCCAAGGCGGATCTTGCGGCCCGCTGCCGGCCGGCCGATTCGGTGGGCGGCGATTTCTATAACCTCCTGCGTTTGCCCGGCGACCGTGTGGGCATCATGATCGGCGACGTGTCGAGCCACGGGTTCGGGGCCGCCCTCATCATGGCGCTCGCGATGGCCGCCTCGGGTATCCACGCCGAGTCGGTCGACACGCCGGGACAGGTGCTGGCCGAGCTCGAGGAATCGCTCGCCGACGAGCTGGCCCGGACCGAGATGTATTTGTCGTTGTTCTACGCGGTGATCGATCCCGCGGCGGGCAGCTGCGCGTTTGCCAATGCCGGTCATCCCCATGCCTTCGTGGTGCGCGGGAAATCGGGAGAGGTCCAGCGCCTCGATGCCACGCGGACACCGCTTGGGCTGGGGCCCCGTCCCGCCGCCACCGACCGCGTCGAGGCCTGGCGGCGACGGGAGGACGTCCTCTGCCTGTTCACCGACGGCATCGCCGATGCGACGCGGGAGACGGGCGAGCGCTACACTGAGGAGCGGGTCCTCGGCCACGTGCGCGCGTTGCGCACCCGTCCCGCGCAGGAGATCCTCGAGGCCATTTTCGCCGACCTCGCGGCCTTCACTGGCGGCACGCCCCCCTCGGACGACCGAACGCTACTGATCGCGAAGGTCTGACGGACGTGGCCGGTGCTCCACGAGCGCGGCCGCGCGGATTCCTGGGGCAGCATTTCCTTTCCGACGACAACATCCTGCGTCGCATCGTGGACGCCCTCGAACCGGTCTCAGGCGACCTCGTGCTCGAGATCGGAGCGGGGCAGGGCACCCTCACCCGGGAGCTGCTCGGCCGCGGTCTGCGGGTGATTGCGGTCGAGAACGATCGTCGACTGGCGGAGCAGTTGCGGATTGCGGATTTCGGATTGCGGCAGGTCCACGTCGTCGAAGCGGATGCGCTGCGCCTCGATTGGCATGCGGTGATTCCGCAATCCGCGATCCACAATTCGCAATGGAAGGTGATCGGCAACATCCCGTACTACATCACGACGCCGCTGATCGACAAAGCGCTCACCCCGCCGCTGCCGGAGCGCGTGGTTTTCCTGGTCCAGGAGGAAGTGGCGGACCGGATCGTGGCGCTTCCGGGCTCGAAGACCTACGGCGCGTTGTCGGTCGGGGTGCAAATCGTCGCACGCGCCGAAAAGCTGTTCACGATCAAGCCGGGCTCGTTTCGTCCGCCGCCCAAGGTGCACAGTGCCCTGGTGCGACTCCGGCCGCTGCTCGCGCCGCTGGTCGACCACGGGGAGATTCCGCGGCTGCGGCAGTTCGTGGGGGCGTGTTTCGGGATGCGTCGCAAGCAGCTGCGCAACGTGATCCGGTCCGTCACCGGGCGTTCGGCGCCGATCGTCGCCGCGCAGCTTGCGGCGCTTGGGTTGGACCCCCAGGTCCGTCCCGAAGCGCTTCCCCCGGAGGATTTCGTCCGCCTGTTGCACTGGGAAGCACCACCAGTGGGGTGAGACTTGCGTCGGACGGGGCGATTGTGAAATAATTCACAATATGCGGAAGATCTCCGACTCCACCGTTCGCCGACTCGCGCTCTACCTCCGCTTCCTCGAGCAGTCCGCCGCCCAGGGCCTCACCACGATCAGCTCCGCGGATCTCGCGCACCGCGGTGGGACGACGTCGGCGCAAGTGCGCAAGGACTTGTCGTTCTTCGGATCCTTCGGGAAGCGGGGCTTGGGGTATTCGGTGCCGGAGCTGGCCGGCCGCATCCGGGACATCCTGGGACTCAAACGGAGTCATCGCGTGGTGCTGGTGGGCGCGGGCAAGATGGGCGGTGCCTTGTTGCACTACCGAGGCTTTCGGCAGCACGGCTTCGACTTCGCGGCTATTTACGACCGCGATCCGAAGAAAATCGGCTCGCACTGGAACGGGCTCGTAGTGCGCGACATCAGGCACCTAGAAGCCGACCTGAAGCGCGAGCCGACCGATATCGCGATCGTCGTCACGCCGGCCGAGGCGGCGCAGGATGTCGCCGATCGACTGGTCCGCGCCGGAGTCAAGGCGATTCTCAACTTCGCGCCGGTCCAGCTTGTCGTGCCGCTCGATGTCACCGTGCAGAGCGTGAACATGGCGCTCGAGCTGGAGACGTTGAGCTTCGCGCTCGCCAATCGCTGAGTCGGGCCTGCGTTGCGCCCACGCGCGTAACGGTAGGGGACGACGGTACTTAGCCGGCGGCGGTTCGGCTCGTTAGATTACCGCCCCCATGCCCCGCGTCCACGTTACGAGCGAGATCGGCCACCTCCGGTCGGTCCTCGTGCATACCCCCGGCAACGAGCTGGTCGCCGTGACTCCCGGGAACCGGGAGGACTACCTCTACGACGATATCATCGATCTCGAGATGGCGCAGCGCGAGCATCGCCGCTTCGTCGCCGTGCTGGAGCGCTTCGCCGACGTGTACGAGATCCGCGATTTGCTCACCGAGATCGTAGCCCGGGCGGACGTACGCGAATTCCTGGTGACCCGCGCTCTCGAGGTAGTCCCTTCGGACGTGCTCGCCAAGCGGCTCTCCGAGCTGACACCGGAGGAGCTGGTCAGTGCGATGATCGAAGGCACGCTCGAGGAGGCGGGCCCGATTGCCCGCGCGCTGAACGAAGTGGGCTACGCGCTGCCGCCGCTGCCCAATCTGTTCTTCACACGCGACGTGGGGATCGTGGTGGGGGAGCATGCCATCATCGGCTCGATGCGCTACGGCGTACGCTGGACGGAAGAGATGTTGGTCAAGGCGCTGTTCCGTTATCACCCCACGTTGGAGAACTCCGGGATCCTCTACGACGGCTCCGAGGAACGGCGCAACACCTACACGCTCGAGGGTGGGGATGTGCACCCGTTGCGTCCCGATCTGCTGGTGCTCGGGTTCAGCGAGCGGTCCAGTCCGGCGGCGCTGGACCAGCTCTGCGAGCTGGCCTTCGAGAAATGCGGGGTCACGGACGTCGTGATCGTCGTGCTGCCCACCGAGCGCACCGCTATTCATCTCGACATGATCTTCACGCAGATCGATCGGGAGACCTGTGTCGTGTATCCGCCGTTCTTCGTGGGGCCGGAGCGATTGGCCGTGCTGCATCGGCGCAAACGCTCCAAAGGCGTCAAGGAGATCCCCAATTTCTTCGCCGCCATGCAGGCGGTGGACTTGCCGCTCGAGCCGGTATTTTGCGGCGCGAA
>JBOHST010000119.1:0-5737 GCA_050733375.1 Gemmatimonadales bacterium | reverse complement strand
GCTGCAGAGCGGGCGACGGGGCTCGAACCCGCGACCCTCAGCTTGGAAGGCTGATGCTCTACCAACTGAGCTACGCCCGCGCGCCCCCGCGCGCCCCAGTGGTGGGGGAAGGATTCGAACCTTCGTAGGCCGAAGCCGGCAGATTTACAGTCTGCTCCCTTTGACCGCTCGGGCACCCCACCAGACGTGCCTGCTTCGTCCTGCTCGCTGTCTCCTTGCCTCACTCCCGTGGGCCGGTCGCTCGTGCCCCCCACTGACAACGCACCCCGCGTGGTGTCCGCCGCGGGGTGAGTTGTGCGCGCGCATGGCGCGAATCGAGTTGCGATCTCCGCTCCGGCAACGTGAGCTGACGAAGGGACTCGAACCCTTAACCTGCTGATTACAAATCAGCTGCTCTACCAGTTGAGCTACGTCAGCTGGCGATAGTCAAACTATCCAGACCGGTAGCTTAACCGCGTCGGCCCCATATGACAAGGGAAGCAGCCGAAAGGAGTTAGGGACCTCGGAGCCAGCCGTCCGCTGGCCGCGGGCCCGACCTGGAAACCCCAACGCCGGCCGGGATTTCCGCTTCAACGCTCCCGCGAGCCGGCCGGCAGGTGCTCCAGCAGGTAGCGGGTGAGCAGCGAGTAGACATGCTGCGTGGTGCCGCGACCCTCGCAAATGCAGTGCGAGCGGTTGGGGTAGACCATGAAGTCGAACTGCTTTCCCTGCGACACCAGCCGGTTGACGAGCCGTTCCGATCCCTGGTAGTGCACGTTGTCGTCACCCGAGCCATGCACCAGCAGCAGCCGGCCGCGCAGGCCGTCGGCGAACGTGATCGGCGAGGCCAGCCGATAGCCGTCCCCATTCTCCTGGGGGAGCCCCATGTAGCGCTCCTGGTAAATCGTGTCGTACAGCCGCTGGTCCGGCACCGGCGCGACCGACATTCCTACCTGGTACACCTCCGGATACCGGAACATCGCCTGCAACGTGCTCGAGCCACCGCCGCTCCACCCCCAGATCGCCACGCGCGTTGCATCGAGGTACGGGCGCGCAGCCGTCAGCGCCTGCACGGCGTCCGCCTGCTCGCGGCTGGCCAGCACCCCGATGGCCCCGTACACGATCTTGCGCCAGTTCCGGCCGCGTGGCGCCGGCGTCCCACGGGTATCCACGCTCGCGACCACGTACCCCTGATCGGCAATCATGCGGTGCCACAGGCCGGTCGTTCCGGGCCACCGGTCGAGCACGGTCTGGCCGGCCGGCTCGCCGTAGACGTGCATCAGGAGTGGGTAGGTCTTGGTCGAATCGAAGTCGCGCGGTCGGATCATCCACCCGTCGAGCGAGACGCCGTCGCCGACCTTGATCTTGAAAAACTCGGTGGGCCGGATGAGCGTGTCCACCGCCGCGCGCAACGCCGCGTTGTCCACCAAGCTCCGAACCACCTGGTGGGTCGGCAGCCGCACCAGGTCGGTCTGGGGCGGCGTGTCGAACCGGGATACGGTGTGGATGGCCCAGCGCGCATCGGGCGACACGAAATACGAATGCGTGCCCAGCGCCCCCGCGGGCGTCACGCGCTCCGGTCTCCCGCCGCCACCCAGGCGAATGCGATACAGGTAGCGTTGCGTCGCGTTGTCAGGCGACGCCAGGTAGTAGAGCCACCCGCCGGCGTTGTCCACCGCCGCGATATCGATGACGTCGAACGAGCCGGGCGTGATGAGCACCGGCCGGCTGCCGTCGCGCCCCGCCGTGTACACGTGGCGCCAGCCGTCCCGCTCACTCAGCCACAGGAACCGGGTATTGCCCGGGAGCCATTTGATCTCGTCCACCACGTCGAGCCAGGCATTGTCGCGCTCGGTGAGGATGGGGCGCGTGCCGCCGTTGGCGGCGTCGGCGAGGAGCACGCGGTTCGTGTTCTGCTGGCGGTTCATCCGCTGCAGCACCAGCTCCTTGGAGCCGACCCACTCCATCCGCGGCAGGTAGTTGTCGCGGAGATCGTCGGGCAGGAAGATCCAGGTCGTGGCGCCGCCGTCGGCGCTCACGATGCCGGCCCGGACGGCGGAATTCGGGGTGCCCGTCTTGGGATACTGGATCGGGATGGTGAACGGGTACAGCGAGTCGGTGTCGTTGATCAGGGTGAAGGTGCGCACCTCCGTCATGTCGAAGCGCCAGTAGGCGATCTTCGTCCCATCCGGCGACCAGCGGAACGCGTCCCGCAGGTCGAACTCCTCTTCATAGACCCAGTCGGTCATGCCGTTGACGTGGAGCGAGTCGGCGTCCGCGGTGAGGCGCGTGATCGTGCCGTCGGCCACCCGCTCCACGTAGATGTCGCCGCGGCGCACGTACGCCACGCGGTCGCTGTTGGGTGAGAACTTGGCGTACATGAGCGTCGCTTCGGCAGCGTCGGGGCCCCCGAGCCGCTTGAGCGCTCCGCTGTGGCGGTTCAGCACCCAGTAGTCGCCCCGCGTGTTGCGTCGCCAGACTTTGCGCGTGTTCGTGAACACGAGCAGCAGCGAATCTCCCGCGGCCCAATCGTAGTCGTCGATTTCAAGCGGGGTTTGGGCGCCCCTCGGCATCAGCTGCCGTGCCGAGACAAGGACGCTGCGCGCCCCGGTGGCCGTTTCATAGCGGACGATGTCCGCGGCACCGGGTACGAGCGCCGACGGCTCGACCGTGGTGTGGGCCGAGCCACCGCCCATCCACCGCACTGGCCCGAAGGATTGTGAGGCGAAATCCCGGGAGGCGTACAGACGTCGGAGCATGTCGCTGGCGCGGTCAGGCAGCTGTGCCGACAGCGCCCGCAGGGTGAACGGCACGACGAGTGCGAGGATCGACGAGATACGACGCATGCGCGGTGTTCCTCGAGTGGCGGACGCAATCGAAGATGCGACGTTGCCGCGCGGAGGGTAAGGGCGCGAGTTGCGAAATCCGGCCCGGGAGCGCAGGCTATGGAGCGCCATTCCCACGGGTCCGGACCGCTGCGGGAGCGGCAGCGGACCCACCTGAGCGAAGTCCGGGCACTCGAACGCTGATGGAGGAGATCATGGCCCTGATCGACCGCGTGAAGCGGATGCTGCTCACGCCGAAGGAGGAGTGGCCGGTGATCGATGCGGAACCGACGAGTGTGGGCGGGTTGTACACGAGCTACATCATTCCGCTTGCCGCCGTCGGCCCGATCGCATCGATCATCGGGTGGACGGTGTTCGGCATGCGGTTGCCATTCCTGGGCTCGATGCGACTTCCGCTCGGCATCAGTGTTCGCAACGCCGTGGTGGTCTACGTCCTGGGACTGGTCGGGGTGTTCGTGCTGGCCCTGATCATCGACGCGCTCGCCCCCACCTTCGGCGGGCAGAAGAACCAGATCCAGGCGCTCAAGGTCGCCGCGTATTCCTATACTGCGGCGTGGGTCGGAGCGGTGTTCAACATCTTCCCGGTTCTGGGGATCCTCGAGGTCCTGATCAGCCTGTACAGCCTGTACCTGCTGTACCTCGGCCTGCCCGTGCTCATGAAAGCCCCGCAGGAAAAGGCAGTGGGATACACGGTCGTCGTCTGTTTGGTCGCGATCGTCATCTCGATCGTGATCGGGGTCATCGTGAGTCAGTTCGCCTGGCGGCCGGCGATGGGGATGCCGGCCCTGTAGCAGCCCCGCTCAGGCCACCCCGCCACGTCGTTCCGCCCGGGGTGTCCTCGATCTCCACGCCCCGGGCCTTGAGCTCCGCGCGAATCCGGTCGGCGGCGGCGAAGTCCTTCGCTCGGCGCGCAGCCGTACGGGCGGCGATCCGCTCCTCGACCCAGGCGCGCAGCGCCGCGTCGACCACGCGGGGCGACGGGCAGACGTCGAGGATAGCGTCGACCGCCGCCCACGCCGCGAGCACCGACGGACCGGGGCGGGCGCCCGCGTCGAGCAGCCGATTGCCGTCGGTCACGAAATCGAACAGCGCCGCCACAGCGCGCGGCGCATTCAGATCGTCGTCGAGCGCCGCGACCACGAGCTGCTGCATCGTCCGGGCGAGAGTGTGGAACCGGTCGTCCTCGACCGTCGCCTCCGCGTAGGCGCGCAACCGGTCCTGGAAGATTCCCAGCCGTCGCGACCCGTCCTTCGCCGCCGTCAGCGCGTCGTCGGTGTAATCCAGCTCCTTGCGATAGTGGGTCTGAAACGTGAGCAGGCGGATCGCGCCGGGGTCCACGCCGTCCTCCTGGAGGTCCCGCGCGGTCAGGAAATTGCCGAACCGCTTCGACATCTTGGTGCCCCGGACGTTCAGAAACGCCCCGTGCAGCCAATAGCGCGCGAACGGCTGTCCCGTCGCGGCTTCCGATTGTGCGATCTCGTCCTCGTGATGGGGGAAGATCAGGTCGATCCCGCCCGCGTGGATGTCGAGGGTCGCCACGTCGAACCGCCGCCCGATCTCGTCGAGCGACATCGCCGAGCACTCGATGTGCCACCCGGGCCGACCCCGGCCGAACGGGGCATCCCACGCGGCGCCTACCTGCTCGTCGATCGGCTCGGCGGCCTTCCAGAGCGCGAAGTCGCGCGGGTCTTCCTTGGCGTATTCGTCGCTCGCCACCCGCGCCCCGACCTTGATTTCGCGCCGATCGAGCCGCGACAAGCGGCCGTAGCCGGGGAACCGGTCGATCGCGAAGTACACCGACCCGTCATCGCCCCGATAGGCGACGCCCTTCGCCAGCAGCTGCTCCACCAGGCGCACCATCGCCGGGATCGAGGTGGTAGCGCGCGGATAGACGTGCGCGGGGGTGATGCGCAGGTAATCGCGATCCTCGAAGAACGCCCGCGTGAACGGTGCGGTAAGCTCTGCCAACGTTTTCCCCGCCGCCGCGGCCGCCGTAATGGTCCGGTCGTCCACGTCGGTGAGGTTCATGACGTGGAACACCTCGTACCCCGCCGACTCGAGCGTGCGCCGCAGCAGGTCCTCGAACAGGAACGAGCGGAAGTTGCCGATGTGGGCGTAGTTCCAGACGGTCGGCCCGCAGGTGTATAGCGTCACGCGCGGCGGGGCGAGCGGGACGAAGGGTTCGAGGCGGCGCGTGAGCGTGTTGTGAAGCGCGAGCGTCATGTCGCGGAAACGTAGGAACCCCCGGTGGGGTCGTCAACGCACGCTGGCGTCGAGTGGTTCGAGCATGGCTTCGTCGAGCGTCTTCAGCCGCACGCGTGTGGCGCGCACCGCGAGGCGGTGGGCGCGACACAGCGCGAGCGCCGCCTCGGCCGTGCCGCGACCCAGGTCGGTCTCGAGACCGGCGGACGTTAGGCGGAATCCGGGTGGGGGCTCTGACGGCGGGACGTCGAGGATCACCTCGAGCACCCGCCCGCCTAACAGCACCGCAGCGGGCGCCGAGTGCGCCAGCCGGCCGGCGCGCAGCACGAGCACCCGGTCCACCACGCGTTCCAGGCCCACCGGGTCCGCCGACGAGACCAGCACGGCGGCGCCGCTGCCGGCGAGTCGCACCAGGCGGTCGCCCATCTCGCGCCGGGTGATCGCGTCGAGTCCGGCAAACGGCTCGTCGAGCAGCAACACGCGGCGGCCGCCAAGCGCCGCCTGCGCGAGCAGCAGGCGCCGCGTCTCGGCGAGCGGCAACGTTGCGGCGCGGCGTCCGCCGGCCGACGCGAGGCCGGACAGGTCCAGCGCCTCCTGCACCAGCGCGATGCGCACTCGACCGGTCGCCTGGCAGGATGCCAGGTAATGCAGCACCTCGGAAACCGTGAACGCCGGCGGGAACGCCGCCTCCCGCGGGGCGAACCCGACCA
>JBOHST010000118.1:0-4169 GCA_050733375.1 Gemmatimonadales bacterium | reverse complement strand
GGCGCTGATCGACGCGGCGGCGGCCGAACTCACCAAGGCCTAGTGTCCGAGAGTAGCGAGCGGCCCAACAACCGGTTGCAGCGGACGGGCCGCTGCGCGTCCCGCCGCTGAACCGGAGCGTCGTTAGAGCGCACATGAAGGCTTTCGTCGTCGAGAAGTACGGAAAGGACGGCCTACGTGCCGCCCGAGTCCCAGAGCCCAGCGTCGGGCCGCGTGACGTCTTGGTCCGGGTGAGTGCCGCGAGCATCAACCCACTGGACCGGATGGTCCGGAACGGCGAGTTCAAGCTGTTGCTGAAGTACAAAACGCCATTCGTGCTCGGTCACGACGTCGCGGGCGTGGTGACGCGGGTCGGTGACGAGGTGAACGACTACAAGCTCGGTGACGAGGTCTACGCCAGGCCCCGCGACCTACGTATCGGGACTTTCGCGGAGTACATCGCCATCGACCGTGCCGACGTTGCCCTCAAGCCGAACTCACTCACAATGGAGGAGTCTGCGGCGGTCCCGTTGGTAGCGCTGGCGGCGTGGCAGGCGCTGGCCGACCTCGCCCAAGTCAAGCCGGGGCAGAGGGTCCTCGTTCACGCTGGCGCGGGCGGTCTGGGCTCGACCGTGATCCAGCTCGCCAAACATCTGGGCGCCTACGTCGCCACAACCGCGCACGGCGACGATGCGGAGAAGCTGCGCAGCCTCGGCGCAAATCAGGTCATCGACTATTCGAAGACGGACTTCGCCGACGTACTCTCCGGTTACGACGTTGTGCTCGACTCCCTTGGTGGCGCCACCCTCGCTAAGTCGCTGACCGTCCTCCGATCTGGCGGCTTGGTAGTCAGCGTCGTCGGCCCGCCTGACGCCGCATTCGCCCATCAGGTCGGCCAGCCAATTCTGACGCCCGTCCTGGCGCTGCTGAGCCTCAAGGTCCGGGCGCGGGCCAGGAAGCTCGGCGTACGCTACTCGTTCTTCTTTATGCGGGCGAATGGCGCGCAACTGAAAACGTTGACCGCTCTCTATGATGCAGGCACGTTGCGTCCGGTGCTCGACCGCACGTTCCGATTCGACGAGACGCTCGAAGCGATGGCTTATGTGGAACAGGGACGCGCGAAGGGCAAGGTCGTCGTCACCATGAGGTCTGCGGTTACCTGATGTTCGCTTCGCATCCCGAGCAGCGTCATACGCCATCGTTGCTTCAGATCGTGACGCTTTCTAATGGTGAAGCTCGCACGGTGAGGCCATTATCTCGGCTCGTGCGCTCTAACGAGCAATTGCTGCTGACGGCGCCACTGTCGGAAGCGGCTGGCTCGCTGCGCTCGCCGGCCGCAGTGTTCATGATCGCGCCGCAGCTTAGGCGCATCCCGTTAGGCCGCATTCATGGCTCGTCCACACCTGGCACACACCGCCGCAAGCAACGGTACTGAACGTATGGTCAACACGATCGGGCACGAAGCTGCTATTCCAAATTCGGCATTGGAGCCTCTCAGTTTCTTGGTCGGCGAGTGGAACACCGAAGGCTCGCACCCCATGCTCCCGGGCAAGACTCTTCACGGTCGCACGAGCTTCGCGTGGTCCGACGGCGGGGCTTTCCTCGTCATGCGCTCGGAGATCGACGAGCCCGAAATCCCAAGCGGCATCGCGGTTCTCGGCACGGATGACGCCAAGGAATGTTCCATGTTGTACTTTGACGAGCGCGGGGTCTCGCGCCGCTACATCGTGGCGCTGCGAAGCGACCAGTGGCAATGGTGGCGTGACAACCCCGGCTTTTCCCAACGTTTTACCGCGCAATTGGTCGACGGCGGTAAACGTATGGTGTGTCATGGCGAGTTGAATCGAGGTAACCGTTGGGAGCCAGACTTGCAGCTCACGTACACGCGAATCGGGTAGCGAGATTGCGGTCAGCCTGAATGCGGCCGCCGCAGGCCGCAGCTTCTGTGAAGCGGTGCCCCACGTCAAGCCCACAGCAGACTTGCCGTTCAGCTGAATCCATTGCTCCCGCCCGTCTCGAGGTGCTGCTCAGCCTTCTGTTCGCGCTCGTCGGTGAGGCGCAGCGGCCTCGGCGCATCGGGGTGGTGCGATGGAGCGGACGGCGCCACCTAAGCGACGACCTCGTCCGGCGGTCATAAGCTGCGACGCGCTCGCCGCTCCAGATGCAGTCACACTCGATCGATCGCGGGTCCTCGGCGTGCTCAGCCCGCCCGCAGCACCCGCCCGCGACGGGGGTCGCGGATCTTCTTTCCATCATACGGCACGCCGTCGCGCCACATCGCGTAGACAATCCCCGCGAGCCGACGCGCGAGCGCGACGACCGCGACCCGTTTCCCGCGCCGGGCCGCGATCCCCAGCGCCCACGCGCGCAATGCCGCACTCTCGGCGTCCTTCGACCGCAGGATCCGCCACGCGGCCTCGACCAGGAGCCAGCGCGTCCGGCGGTTCCCCGCCTGGGTGATAGGGCCGATACGGCGCTGGTCGCCCGAGCTCCGCTCCCCGGGCACCACGCCGAGGTAGGCCTCGAACTGGTGGGCCGCGGCGAACCGGGTGATGTCATCGATCGTTGCCAGGAGCGCGCTGGCGGTCACCGCCCCGATTCCGGGCGCGGTCATGAGCAACGCGACAATCGGATCGGTCCGCTCCAGCTCGGCCAACCGCCAATCTGCGGCGGCGATGGTCTCGTTCAACGGGGCGAAGAAGGTGACCAGCGGGGCGAGCTCGGCCGCGAGCGCCGGCGGCAACGCGAGCGCCTGGAGGTGGGCCCCGACGCGCTCGGCGGCGCTGCTGGGCACTCGCAGCCCGTCGCGGCGGACCAGCGCCTTGGCGAGGGCCACGTACCGCGTCCGGGTGCGGACCAACGCCTCGCGCACCGCCAGCTCGGCGCGCACGGGGCGCCGCGGTGCGGAGAGCCGGTGCGCCGGGCGGTAGGTACCGGCCCGACAGGCCTCCATCAAGGTGCGGGCATCCCGCTTATCCGTCTTCACCCGCCGGGAGCGCGTGGCGTACATCGGCGCGTAATTCGGATCGGCGACGATGACCACATGCCCCAGCGATTCCAAATGACACGCCACCCACTCTCTCTCGGTGCTCGCCTCCAGCAAGACCCGCGCTGGCGGCTGATCCGCCAAGAGCGCCGTGAACCGCTCGCGACTCGTGCCGATCCGGCGTTCCGTGATCGTCCCGTCGGCATGGCCGACGCAGAGCTGACTCTCGCGTTTGTGCAGATCGAGCCCTATCGTATCCATTGGGAGCTGGCCTCCCGGTGGGCGCCCCGTCGCAAGACGGTGAGCGCGTGAACAAGCGTGTGGGGCGCAGCTTGCCACCACGAGACCGTTGGAGGTCCAGCTACCGCTTCATACCAACTATGCGCGATCCGTTAGGCGCACCAGCCACGCCATTGCTATATTCCGAGTAAGCCCCATTCCGGACTCGCACGTATGGACTGGCGTCGACACATCAGGACGGATCCCGCGATCATGCATGGAGTCCCGTGCTTCATTGGCACGCGGGTCCCGGTCTACGTCGTGCTCGACAATCTGGCGGCGGGCGAGCCTCAGGAACGCATCCTGGATCAGTACCCGTCTCTTGAGCCCGAGCACATCCCAGCGGCGATCGCATACGCGGCGGATCTCGCCCGCGAGCGCATTCTGCCCATTCCCGCCTGATCTGCCAGGCGAGTGGCGCAACTTCGTCTCAAGCTTGACGAGAACCTCCCCCGCGAGGCGTGCACACTCGGCCGTGAACGCGGTGTCGACGTCGCTACAGTGCAGGAGGAGGGCCTCGGGGGTGCGGCTGACGCTCCCCTCCTCGCCACCTGCATTCGCGAGAATCGCGTCCTCGTCACCCTCGACCTCGACTTTGCCGATGTCCGCCAGTATCGACCTGGCGCGGTGCCGGGGTGATCGTGCTGCGTCCGCACCAACAACACATCACCGCCATCACGCTGCTCTTGGGCCACGCCCTGGCGTTCGCACAGACGGAGAGTCCCGTTGGCCGGTTGTGGATTGTGGAGCCTGGGCAAGTCCGAGTTCGTGGGTGAGGCTGGGCGCCTAACTAGCGCGTGCAGCTGGCGGGCGCGGCCAAGTAAGGAACTGTTGCGTTTGTGCGCCTGGCGGGTACCGTAGAAGGCGCGGGCGCATGGGGCGCATGCCTGCGCCGCGCCCGCAGCTGACGCGCGATTCGTTAGGC
>JBOHST010000117.1:0-2647 GCA_050733375.1 Gemmatimonadales bacterium | reverse complement strand
GGAGCGAAGTCGACCGCGTTGGTGGTGAGCCCCAAAGCGTTGTTGAGCTTGAGGATAGCGTGTGGACTGATAAACCACTGGACCTCGTTGAGCAGTGCTATTTCGTCGAGCTGATTGCCCTCGATGGCCGCAACGATGCGCCACGACGGCGAGAGACGACGCAGGTACTCGAACGCGTATTCGCCGGTATCGAACACCTTGTTCGAGTACTCCGCGGCGGTGCGCACGGTCAAGGTGCCCCAGCGGAATCCTCTGACTAGGCCGATGCCGAAAAAGTGTTCCCAATGTTGCGTACCGATGATCTTCTTGGACTTCTGCAGCGGGAACACGGTGCCGAAGTAGGTGAAGAACTCCGGCCGGGTTTCGGTCTCGCGCTGAAAGCGCCAGCGGATCTGTCCCTCCACGTCGCCTAGTCCCGATTCCCGCACCCGGGCCGGCACGGTGAACGTATCGCTCGGCGATTTCTGGAGCTCGGCAGTGATGACGGCCCCCTCGAACTCGAGGGCGATATCGGGGGTGATGCCGTATCCAAAGAACAGGATCCCTTCGGACGCGTGGTAGCGCCCGCGGAAATCCCGGTTGAGGCCGTAGCCCAACTCGCTCGGCTTGTACTCGAGGTTCCGGTCCGAGTAATACTCGAAGAACGGATACACCAGCAGCTCGCCCTGGCGGACGTAAGTGCCCAGCAACGACGTGCGCACTCCAGTGCCGCGATCGCGCAGGTATGCCGGCAGACTCTGGGCTGCGGGCGCGCGACCTGACGGGATGACGGTGACGGCGATCGCGAGCCCGAGGCTCGCGGCAAGCGTCGGCCGTAACATGCGGCTACTCCCCTCCTGCCGTCGTGAACGTCGATTCGACGTAGGTGGTGTTCCCCTCGCTCGTCATGGTGCCGATGGACAGCACGTATTCCATCCCCGGGGCGAGAAACCCGTCCGGCACGGCAAACGAGGTGGCGGATCCGGGCAGTTTGGCCGTGATGCTCACCTCCAGCGAATCCTGCTCGACCGCGATGACATAAGCGGCCAGATTCTGGATCGGGGTCCACCTGATGACCAGGCCCTTGACGGGCAAGCCCTCCGCTTCGGCCGCGGGACGAACTCCGGTGGCTGTGGCCGGCAGTGCGTGACGCAACGTGGAGGTGCCGTGGAACTTGACACCGGCCACGGTCGATGCATCGAAGGTATACACGCCCTCTGGGTACGCCGCTTTGATACTGGCGACATCCCCCCGCTCCGGGGATTCGAAGCGGAACTGTCGCAGTCCCAGGGTGGAGGCGTCAGGTGACTTGATGTCGACGACCGTCCGGCCGTCCGGGGCGACCACGGTGAGCTGTACCAGCCCATCATCGCCGCCCTTCGCATCGAACACCACTTCGACGTCCTTGTCGGTGGCATTCTGCTCGAAGAAGACGGTGGCGACGGCGAACGGCTCGGCCGCAACGTATCGGTCGCCGGCCGCGACCAGCACCATGCCGGAGGCGGCCACCGCGATGGCAGCCCCGGCAAGCATCCGCATGCGTGTGTGCATCATGACTCCAAGGGGGGGATCCGCATGAACCGCTAGGATTTCGCCAGCTTGTAGATGGCGTTCACCAGGAGGACGCCCACGGCGATCAAACCCGCGTCGACCGCCGTGGCCGGCGTATCGAACCGGCCGGCGTCGTACATCTCCTTTGCCTGGAGCACCACGAAGGCGATCACGGCCGTTGTCGCGGCGCGCGTGGCCACGGCACCCCATCCAGCGGGAACGTCGCTCATTGGTTGTCCTCTATGGTTTCCGTACGACCGCCTCGGTGGGCGGCTGATTCAGGAACCGTGCGGGACTCAGCACAACCTGATCGAACCCGACCCCTTCCATCCCGGCTTGCAAGCGTACGGTAACCTGACCGCCGGTCCGGAAGAAGATCGAGGGCTCCGCCGGGTCGCAGCCCACCCACGCCCAACCCAGCCGCGTCGGCCCTTGCGCGGTCAGGTAGCTCCCCGTGCCGGGGCGGAGCACGTCGCGGTTCGCCTTGTCGACCGCATCCGTGAATTGCACCCAGAGCATGTTCGCCTGGGACTGGCCTTTCGGGGGTCCCACCTTCATGTGAATCCAACAGCGGTAGCCGACGCCGCGTTGCACCCGCACCTTGAAGGTCACGTGGGGGTCGTTCTCCGGCGGGGGGTCCAGATGACCGCCGCCGTTGGGAGTGCCGGCCAGTTTGCCCCCGGGCGATGCCGGGTCGTTCCAAAAATCGAACTCGGACAGCGCGCTCCCGGGAAGATCGGACGCGTACACCACCACCTCGGGCGCGGGGCTTTGGGGTGCCTGCATGAACGCCGCGAGTGCGAGCACGGAAAGGCCGATTGTGGCGACTGCTTTGGTCATCGGACGTCTCCTCAAAACGGTCAGAATGTTACCATCGCGTTCAGCCGCAGCCGGGTCTGGTATAGCCGGCGTGGTGCCCCTGGCGCCACCTGATGCGGGCGGTAGACATACCAGGTGCCATTCAGGACCACCCCGGCGATGGGCACCGCGTCCACCGCGAGCGTGTGCGTCTCGGAGTTGGTGCCGAGGGTCGTGTTGTCGTGCGCGAACGCGGCCAGGATCGCGTCGGTCTCCGCGACCGCGTACCCGTAGCGCCAGCGCGTCTCGCCCGGGCGCG
>JBOHST010000116.1:0-8968 GCA_050733375.1 Gemmatimonadales bacterium | reverse complement strand
AAGGGTCCAGCACCCCTCCGCCCCCGATCGTCGTGACCGGCGAGAGGCTCCGCAGCACGAATTGGTCTCCCCCTCGCATCACGAGGGGCGCCTCGAGCACCAGCCGCACGCGCCCACGCTCTCCCGGCGCAATCGGCCCATTCTGCGACGCCCGAGCGATGACCTGAGCCGTGCCCAGGTGCACACGCACCCGGGTGCGGGGGTGGATCGGCCGGCGAGCGGTGGGAAGGATCTCCACCGCCGCATCGAACATACGCGTGGCTCCCCATCCGTCCCCTGTCACGACCACGTCGCCGCGGGCCAGCTCGGCCTTGTCCACACCCACGAGCGACAGGGCCGTGCGACGCCCCGGTACCGCGCGCTCGGCGGCTCGCCCGTGCACCTCGATGGAGCGCACCCGTGCCTCGCGCGCCAGCGGCAAGAGGCGAACGGTGTCGCCGACGGCAACGCTGCCGCTCCAGGTTGTCCCGGTGACCACCGTTCCCGCCCCCGCCACCGCGAACACGCGGTCGATCGGGAGCCGGAACAAGTCCTTCGCCGGCCGCTCGTTCAGATCCGCGGCGACGCGGCCCAATGCTTCACGCAACGTGTCGAGTCCCGCACCCGTGACCGCCGATGTGGCAATCGGCGCGTCCCAGCGGACCCGGCTGGTGCGCAGCCGCCCGGCCAATTCGGTCTCCACGAGCGCCAGCCATTCGGCGTCCACCAGGTCCACTTTCGTGAGCACGGGGATACCGCGCCGCACGCCGAGCAGCTCCACGATGGCAAGGTGCTCTTCGGTCTGCGGCATGATGCCCTCGTCCGCCGCCACGACGAGCAGCGCGACGTCGATCCCTGTCGCGCCGGCGAGCATGTTGCGGACGAATCCTTCGTGCCCGGGGACATCGACGATGCTCGCCTCGATCGCCCCACCGAGGTCGATCGGCGCGAAGCCCAGGTCGATCGTGATGCCCCGTCGTTTCTCTTCCGCCCAACGGTCCGTATCCACTCCCGTGAGCGCCTGCACGAGAGCGGTTTTACCGTGGTCGATGTGGCCGGCGGTGCCGATTACGAAGCGGCGGACGGCGTCGCCCACGCGCGGTGCTCCCAGAAGGCGAGGGCGGGTAGTGTCCCGTCTCCTCGATCGTCGATATGGTGCCGCACGAAACGGGCGGCCAGGCGTCGGTGCGCTGCCGCATGTGCTTCATCGAGCCGCGGCAGCGGAGTCTCGGGATCAAGCAGCTCCAACAGATCGCGCCACGCCCGAGGAGGGAGGCGAGTCGAGGCGGCGGGCGGCTTGGCGGCCAGGCATGCCTCGCACATCACTCCACCATCGGCGGTGCTGAAGGCTACGGGAGCCCCGTCCGCTTCGATGCTGGTCCCGTCGCGCACGCACCGCCGCAGCGACGGCTCGAACCCGAGAACGCCGAGCAGTCGCCACAGCGACCGCAAGCCCGCCGCATCGATGTGCTCGAGCGGGGCGCGTACCAGCGCATCCAGGCCGGCGGTGAGCGCGTCGTACGCGGCGGGCAGCGGCGCGGGCGGCGCCAGCTGCACCATCAGCTCGGCTAGCGCGGCGGCAGCGGCGAACCGGCCCAGGTCGCGCGCCAGCCCGCGACGCAGCTGTTCCACGTCGAAGGCGGCGAGGGTCTGCAGCTCGCGGCTGTCGCGGTGATACAGCTGGGCCATTCCTTCACTCAGCAGCTCCAGTCCGGCCCCAAACCGGCTCTTCGGCCTGAGCGCCCCTTTGGCGATCGCACTCTGCACACCGAGATCCCGCGTCGCGAGGCGGACTACCTTCGAGGTCTCGCTATACCGGTACGTGCGAAGGACCACGGCGGGGGTCGTGACCAGGGACATGCCAAAAACATACTCAGGTCACCACCCGAAGGTTGCCCGCCCACCCAGAAACAGGGTTCGGCCGCGGGTGGGAAAATTGAATACCTCCCGCCGCTGGTCGTCGAACAGGTTCTCGAGCCGGCCCGTCAGTGTCAGGGCCGGCGCAGTTGCCTGCCCTGACAGGACCAGGACGTTGATCGATGCGTCGGCCCGGGTGCGTGGCGCCAGGGTCACCCGCGGGAATGGAAAGGTCGAGAAATCGAGATCGTCCCGCCTCCCGGAGTAACGCACTGCCAGCCCGGCCGTGGCCCGGCGCCCAGCGCGGTAGCCCAGGGTCAGGCCGGCACTATGCGTCGGCCGGCGCAACAGGGTTTGGCCCGCGGCAAACGCCGCTCCCGTGGTCTGGTCGAAACCGGCGTCCAGGACACGCGTGGCAAGATAGGTATATTCGGCGTCGACCCTCCAGGCCGGCCCCAGCGCGGCCCCCGCCACCGCCTCGAGCCCGCGCGCACGCGCCCGGGCGACATTGCGGTAGCTCGGCGTGCTGTCGAACGAGAAGTCCACGAGATCGCGGAAGCGCTGATCGAACCAGGTGATCGCGGCCGTCGCTCGGCCTCCAGCGAGCGACTGCTCGATGCCGGCCTCCCAACTACGCGAGTGCTCGGGATTCAAGTCGGGGTTGCCCGTCACAAAGCCCGTGGCAAAGGTCTCGAAGAACGTCGGGGCTTTGAAGGCGGTGCCAACCGCGATCCGCACCCGCGTCGCGGAGGCGACGCGATAAGTCGCCCCCATCCGGTAGGTGACGAACGAGCCGAAGCGATCGTCCTGGTCCAGCCTCGCCCCGGCGACCACCGACCCCCGGCCACGAACGATGAGCGCCTGGAGGTAGTAGCCGCGATCGACCCGGGCGGTGTCCATGGCCGGACTGCTGCAGTCGCCGAAGCTACCGGTGCAGCGGTTGGTACTCTGCAGCGTGGCGCGCTCGACACTCACGCCCGCCGAAAGGGTGGTCGCCGACGCCAGGCGGTAATCGATGCGCGCGTCGACGCCGTCCCGCCCGATGCGATCCCGGCTGTGGAAGGCGTAGGCGAAGTCGGTCGTGTCTCCGGCCGAGTCCTGCGGGTCCTCGAGCCGTCGAATGGTGCGGTGCAGCGCCACGAGCGCCCGAGCGACCAGCCGAGCGCCGAACGGATGCGACAAGTCGAGCGAGAGCGTGGGCCCGGTCTCAACCTGCTGTTGATTCCGATCCACCTGCTGCCCCGCGGAGTTGGTCGGAAAGTGAAAATCCCCGTCGCCGTAGCGCGCGACCAGCACCGCCTGACTCGCCGCCGGCCGACCGACCCGCAGCCGCGCCGACACGACGCTGTTGCGGTACTGACTATTGAACGCAAATATCCCATCGGATTCGAACTGCTCCAGCCCGAGCGAGTAGTCGGCGCCGGCGCCGCCCCCCGCGAGGTGGGCGGCGACCCGGGAGGAGCCGTATCCCCCCGCCTCCACTCCGGCCGTGACCCGCGGGGTGCCGCGCCCGGCATGGGTGAAGATTTGAACGACCCCGGTGACGGCATCGGACCCATACAACACACTCGCGGGTCCGCGCACGATTTCGATCCGATCGACATTGTCGGTCGTGAGGTTGGCGAAATCGAACGCGCCCCCCGGCTGATTCAGGGGCACACCGTCCAGCAGCACCTTGGCGTAATCGCTCTCTCCGCCGCGCAGGAACAGTGACGTTTGGCCGCCGAACGACCCGGTTTCCACTACCTGGGCGCCCGGGACGGCTCGCAACGCCTCGGCAACGGTGCGGATGCCCTGGGCACGGAGGTGGTCGCCAGACAACACCGTCACAGCGGCGGGCACCGCGTCCAGGGCCGTGGGAATGCGGGTCGCGGTGACGACGACGGGGGGCAGTGTGACGGTGTCGGAGCCCTGAGCCGACAAAACCCAAGGCGTAGAGAGAGACACCGTGAAGAAGAAACGCATGGAAAAAGCGTAGCGCATGTCGAGCTCCGGTTAGCTGGGCCGTCTGAGAGGAGTGATTTGGGGGCGACCATCGAACGAAGACACTGCAAGGGGCCAGTCAAACACGGCGGCTGCGACGTCCTGCCGCAGGACCTCCTCCGGCGATCCGGCCGCGGCGACTGCGCCATCGGACAACAGCAGGACGCGGTCGGCGAACCGCGCGGCGAGATTGACGTCGTGCGTCACGACGACCGCGGCGAGCCCCTCCCGCTCCACCAGGGCGCGGACCAGCTCGAACAACTCCATCTCGTGTCGCACGTCGAGCGAGGCGGTCGGCTCGTCGAGCACCAGGAGCCGCGGCTCTTGGGCCAGGGCCCGCGCGATGCGTACCCGCTGGTATTCCCCGCCCGAGAGGGTCCACAGCCAACGATCCGCCAGGGCGTCCACATCGCAGCGCTCCAGCGCCCGCGTCACCGCCGCATGATCCTCGACCCGCTCGGCGCCCCAGGACGACAGCCGGGCGTAACGACCGAGCAGCACGGTCTCGCGCACCCGCTGCGGAAACAGATTGTCCTCGTGCTGCGTCACCACGCCGACCACACGGGCGAGCTCGCGCCGCGACCAGGAGTGCGCCGACCGGCCCAGGATCCGGGCGGTCCCGGCAAGCGGGGGATAGGTACCAAGGGCGATGCGGGCGAGGGTGGTCTTGCCGCTGCCGTTGGGCCCGAGCACGGCGACCAACTCCCCGCTGCGCACAGCACATGACACGCCACGCAGCGCGTCCCGGCCGGCCTGGGCGTACCGGAACGTGACGTCGGTGACGTCGAGGATCAGTACGCCGTCCATCGCCTGAGCAGAACCACGAAGAGTGGGACGCCGACGAGCGCCGTCACGACCCCCACCGGGAGCTCGCGCGGGGCCACGGTGACGCGGGCGAGCGTATCCGCCGCGACCATCAATGCGCCGCCGGCGAGGAACGAGGTCGGCAGCAGTGAGCGGTGCCGCCCGCCGCCCAGGGAGCGGGCCAGATGCGGTACGATCAACCCGACGAAGCCCACGACCCCCGCGGTCGCCACCGCGGCGGCGGTGAGGAACGACGCGGCCAGGTACACGCGGCGCTTCACCGCGGTCACGTCGGCGCCAAGATAGCGCGCCTGCTCTTCGCCCAGCACCAGGAGGTCGAGCGGGCGGGCGGCGCCGAACAGCACGAGCAGGGGCAACGGCAGATAGACCAGCAGCACGCGCACGGTGTCCCATGAGGCGCCGGAGAGACCACCCCACAGCCACAGAAACGCGTTGCGCAGCTCGCTGGCCTCGGCGAGCGAGACGATCGCCGTTGTGACGGCGGCGCAGAAGGCGCCGACCGCGACTCCACCGAGCAGCAGAATACGCGGATCCAGCTCCGCGCCTCCCACCAATCCGAGTCGGAAGACGAGTCCCAGCGCGCCCAGGGCGCCGACGAAGGCGGCCAGGGGAAGCGCCCACGCGCCCGGCAGATGGAGCGCGATCGCCGTAACGGCTCCGAGCCCCGCCCCTCCGGAGAGCCCGAGGAGAAACGGGTCGGCGAGCGGGTTGCGGACCAACGACTGGAGGCTCGCGCCTGCTACGCCGAGCGAGCCGCCGACCAACAGGCCCAGCACGGCACGCGGCACTCGCAGCTGCCAGACGATCGGGGAGTGGGTGAGGTCCCGCAGCGGGACCGTGGCGGGGCCGAGCACGACGGCCGCGAGCAGGACCACGAGGAGCCCGCCAACGAGCCCCAGCCATTTCATCGCGCCGCCTCGAGCAGCCGCCGTAGCGTCGCTACCGCCTCGGGAGTTCGGGGCGACGGCTGGCCGAACAATTCGGCGGGCAGGTACAAGAAGTGCCCGGCCCGCACCGCCCGGACCACACGCCACTCCGCGCGGGTGCTCCACGCCGGTGGCCCGGGCGCGCTGTCGGTCAAAATCAGGATCCAATCGGGATCGCGCGCGGCAATCGTTTCGAGTGATACGGTCGCCGAAGCCGAACGGATGTCGTGGAACACATTCTCGCCCCCCGCGAGTCCCACCAGCTCGTCCAGAAAGCTGCCGCGGCCAATGGTCGTCGGTGGATTGTCCCAGACGACAAAGGCCAGACGCAGCCGCCGGTTCGCAGCAGGCGGTATTACGGCGAGGGTGCTGTCGATCAGTCGCGCCAGCGAGTCGCCGGCGGACAGTTGGCCGGTCAGGCGGCCGAGGAGCCGTGCGGTGCGGCCGACGTCAGGGAGCCGGTCGTGGCGCAGTAGGAGTGCGGGGATGCCGAGTCCCGCGAGCCGTCCGGTGGCGGATTCGGTGAGCGCCGAGCGGTACAACACCACGAGGTCCGGGCGCCGCGCGGCGATCGCTTCGACGTTGGGGTCGAGGCCATCCCCCACCGAGGGCACGGCGGTCGCGGCCGGTGGGTATTTGCACCAGGTGGTCCGGCCGACGACGCGATCCCCTGCCCCGAGCGCGAACAGCAATTCGGTGATCGACGGCGCGAGCGACACGATGCGCCGCGCCGGGGCGGCGAGGTTCACGACCCGGCCCGCATCGTCGACCACCGAAAGCGCCGCGCTCCCGTCCGGCGTGGAGCGCCGGTCGGCGGAGCTGCGGCACGCTCCCACCGCGAAGGCAAGGAGCCAGCCGGCGAGGTGGGTGCGATGTGCCCAGCGGCGCATGCAAAAAACCCACCCCCGACGGAGCGGAGATGGGCGAGCGGCAGCGCCTTGGTGCGCTGCGACGCCACCATCCCTCCCGCGAGGGACTGCAGGTGGCGCGAACACAGACGTCTCCTGGCTTCGGGCTCTCGGTCTCGGGCCTTCCCGGCTTCCCGGTGGCATCCGAGCCCATCACAATGCGCCCGTTACAGTGGCGGGGCCGCGCCGGATTCGCACCGGCTTCCGTGATCCGCGTTCGCGATGTGCTCAGGTACGGTAACGAGCAGGAATCATGTGCGCAAGCTGGCAATGCCGGTTGTCAGTACTCAGTTATCAGTTGTCGGTCACAACTGACGACTGATGACTGCTGACTGATGACTCACTACTGATGACTCACTCCTTCTTTTTGAGCGCGATCCAGAGTCCGATCCCCAGGACGGCGACAAGCACCGCCACCAGCGCGGGCAACAGGCTCTCGGCCCGGAACGGGACGGCGGGAAACGCGATGACTACCGGCGCACCGGCCGCGAGCGGGCCAGTGCGATAACGGGAGAACGTACGGTTTTCGATCCGTTCCACCCCACCCCGCACGAGCGACGGCGCCGAAACGGCTGCGGTCGTGTCTTCGATCAGCAGATCGAGCTCGGCGGTGGGTTGATCGATCGGGAGGGTGAGTGTCCCGACCGAGCGCGGCAGCACGTAGCCGTAGGAGAGCTGGCGCGCGCCGTCGGGTTGAATGGGCCCGAACACGACCACCCGATCGCTCTCCCGGGCGACCGCATCGGCCGAGAAATCCCCGCTGCCAGCCTGAAACTGCAGCGCCGCCGGCGGGATCGCTCCAGCCCAGGTTGGGTGCAGCGTGTCGGCGGCGACGCGCGTGGCGCGCCCGGGGTTCTCGATCTCGAGGATCTCCAGGACGTCGCGGGCGCCGTCCGGCTTGGCCCGGGCGACGGTGACCAGGCGTCGCCGCAGCTGCACGGCCGGGCCGCTCGAGGTCGTGTCGTACACGACGAGGGTGTCGGCCGTCGTAGTCTGTCCCACGACCAGCTCGATCGGTTGGGAGAAGTAGGCGAGGCCGTCGTGGAACGCGCTGACGACGTAGACGGCGAGGCTGTCCACCTGCCGCGTCCGCAGCCGCCAGCGGCCGCGCGCGTCGCTGCGCACCGAGTCGACCGGCGCGCCTGATTGCATCGTGACCTCATGCAGCACGACCCAGCGGCCCGCGAGGGCCGACCGTGTGGTGCCGCCCCGCACGAGGATGCCGGACACACTCGCGCCCTGCGCCGCGAGGCTCGTCCCCGCCCCCGTCGCGAGACCGACGAGGACGGCGAGCGCCCTACGGCGTGAACTTGCCGAAGTCTTCAGGATCGAGATTCTGCAGGTAGTTCTTGAGCGCGTCGGCGTCGAGGGCCTGCGGTCCGCCCTCGCTCGCCAGCTCGGAGGTGTCGATGGCGGTGTTCTCGAGCAGCTCGTCGCTGGTGAAAATCGGCGCCTTGAGGCGCAGCGCCACCGCGATCGAGTCGGAGGGTCGCGCGTCGATGTTCACGACCGCATCGCCCCGGTAAATGTGCAGCTCGGCGTAGTAGGTGTTGTCCTTCACCTGCGTGATGATGACTTTGCGGAGATCGGCCCCCAGGCCCACGATCACCAGCTTCAGCAAGTCGTGCGTGAGCGGGCGGGCGAATTTCATGCCGGCGAGCTCCATCGCGATCGCGCTCGCCTCCGCGGGACCGATCCAGATCGGCAGCACGCGGTCGCCGCCCTGCTCCTGGAGGATCACGACGGGCGTGTTGGTCGTGCGGTCGAGGCCCAGATGGGCGACGCGGACCTCGATTACTGCCGACATCAGGTGCCTTGGTCCCAGGACGCGAGATAGCGCTGCTGCTCGGGTGTCAGCACGTCGACCCGAACTCCCATCGCGGCAAGCTTGAGACGCGCGATTTCCCGATCGAGGTCGCCCGGAATGCGATGCACGTCGCGCCCCAGCGTCGTCGCGCGCTGCACGACGTATTCCGCTGCCAGGGCCTGGTTGGCGAACGACATGTCCATCACGCTGGCCGGATGCCCCTCCGCCGCGGCCAGGTTCACGAGCCGTCCTTCGGCCAGCACGAACAACCGCTTCCCGTCGAGCCGCCATTCCTCGACGGATTCGCGTACGCGGGTCGGGCCCTGCGCCGCTCGGCCGAGCCCCTCGAGATCGATCTCGACGTTGAAATGTCCCGAGTTGGCAATCACGGCACCATCCTTCATGAGGCGCATGTGCTCGAGCCGCACGACGTGGACGTTCCCGGTGAGAGTGACGAACACGTCGCCCAACGGCGCGGCCTCGGTCATCGTGGCCACCCGGTATCCGTCCATCTGCGCCTCGAGGGCCTTGAGCGGGTCGATCTCGGTGACGATCACGTTGGCCCCGGCGCCGCGGGCCCGCAGCGCGAAGCCACGGCCGCACCAACCATACCCCGCCACCACGACGGTGCTACCCGCGATGAGGTGGTTTGTGGCGCGCAGGATGCCGTCGAGCGTCGATTG
>JBOHST010000115.1:0-9812 GCA_050733375.1 Gemmatimonadales bacterium | reverse complement strand
TCAGCCAATCCGCGCCCGGCCCGTCCGCGTAGATCTCGGCGACGTAGCGCCGACCCGGCGTCAGGAATGCGAGCGGGATGTCGAAGCTGCGCGCTTCCTCGTCGGTGATCGCGCCCACGAACCAGCTCTGGCCGTCCCGCTCCCGCCGCGCGACCAGCACGTAGTCGCCGATCTTCCCCTCGAGCACGCGCGTCGTGTCCCAATCGACCGCGACGTCGCGGATGAACTGGAACGCCGGCTGTCGTTCGTAATTCTCCGGCAGGTCCGCCGCCATCTGGAGCGGCGAGTAGAGCACCACGTAGAGCGCCAGCTGCTTCGCGAGCGTCGTGCGCACACGCGACTCCTCCGGGGTACGGGGTCGGCCCGTGCCACGCTCGATGAGGATGTCGAAGATGCCCGGGGTGAAGTCCATCGGCCCCGCCAGCAGGCGCGTGAAGAAGAGAATCGTCTCGTGCTCCGGCGGGTTGCCTCCCTCGCCGCCCCAGGCGTTGTACTCCTGCCCCCGCGCGCCCTCGCGACTCATCATGTTCGGATACGTGCGGCGCTCGCCCGTGTCGTGGATGGGCTCGTGGACGTCGAGCATGATCCCGAACTGCGCGGCTTTCTCGATCACCCGCCGGTAGTGCCGCACCATGTATTGGCCGTGGTGCGAATGGCCTTCGGTGGTCAGGTCCGTCACGTACCCCGACTTGATGGCATCGAGACCGAGCGAGCGGTACAGCGCGAAGGCGCTATCCATCTGCCGCTCGTAGTTCTCGACTCCCCCCGACGTTTCGTTGTGCACGATCAGCTTGACGCCCTGTTGTTTCGCGTAGGCGGCGAGGCCCGGGAGGTCGTAGTCCGGATAGGCTTGAGTGAACGAGAACGCGTTCCGGTTCGCGATCCAGTCGCCGTCCCACCCGACGTTCCAGCCCTCGACGAGCACGCCGCCGATGCCATTGGCCGCGGCGAAATCGATGTACCGTCGCGTGTTCGCGGTGGTGGCGCCGTGCTTGGGCCCGGAGCTCCACGTCATGGTGCCGATGTGCATGCCCCACCAGATGCCCACGTATTTCATGGGTTTGATCCAGCTGGTGTTCTGGAGAACGCTGGGCGGGTTCAGGTTGAGCCCGAGGACGGACGGCGCCAGGTCGACCGCGCGCTCGGCGAGCTGGATCGTGCGCCACGGGGTGACGAACGGCGTGCGGCCGCGCACCTTGATCCCGTCGGCATACGGAGCCAATGCCGCGCGCAGGGTGCGGTTCTCCATGCGTGCCCCCCGCAGATTCATGCGCGCGTAGTCGACGAGGTTCGCTTCGTGTACGACGATGAAGGTGCTGCCGTCGCGCGTCTCCATCGTGACCGGCGTCTGCACGCTGTCCACCACGCTGACCGGTGAGGACGAGTACAGCATTTCCGAGCGGTCGAGGCGGGCACGGTTCGAGGGGATCCACCAGGTGCGGGCATCATTCGCCAGCGCGAATTCGGTCAGCTCCTCGGTGATCGCGAACTCTCCGAGATTGGGCTGTTCCGGAACCTCATAGCGGAAGCCCAGGCCGTCGTTGAAGAGCCGGAAGACCACCGCGAATTGCCGGCTGGGAGGCGCCGTTTCGGCCACGGAGATCTTCAGCTCGTTGTGGTGATCCCGCACGCGGGCGACCTCGCCCCACGGCTGGGTCCACGTTGCGTCCACGGTCTTCCTGGTCGTGTCCACCAGCTGCAGCCCGTCGCGCAGCGGCGACGCCCCCTGAAACTCGAAGCCGAGCAGGGACGGCAGGAACAGCGGCCGACCGTCCCGCTGCACGCTGTAGTACAGCTTGCCTTCGCGGATTTCGGCGGTCACCTGGTTCCGCCCGTCCGGAGAGGCGACGCGGACTTGTCCCTGGGCCGAAGCGGTAACGGCGTTGAGCGCCGCGAGCGCGACGAGCGCGAGGAGGTGGGGACAAGTCCGGAAAGGCTTCCGCATATGGATCTCCATTGACCGTGGATGAAGGCTATATTCGTGGAGAAGGGGGACTCCATGACTCCGTTCGCGTCACGCGCCCTGCTCCCTGTCGGACTGCTCGTCGGACTCACGGCCGGCTGCGGCCCGGGCCGCAGCAAGGCCGCGGAGCAAAGTCCTCCACCCGCCTCGAGCGTGACCTCCGACGATATTCAGCGCTCTCCCAGCGAGCCGATCGAAGCGGTGCTCCAGGGCCGGATCGCCGGCGTCAACGTGACCCGGACGGCCAACGGCGGCATCGCGGTTCGCATCCGCGGCCAGACGTCCATCCTCGGCACGAACGAGCCGCTCTACGTGGTCGACGGCATCCCGATCCAGCCGGGCCCGGATGGGAGCCTGTCCGGCCTCAGCGTCTACGATATCGAGTCCATCGAAGTGCTCAAGGACGCGATCAGCACGGCGATGTATGGCAGCCGGGGCGCCAACGGGGTGATCGTCATCAAGACGAAGCGTCCCGGTCAGTGACCGGCCAGCGTCGCTGACGCCGGCTCGCGCGTCCGCACGCGCCGCACCACCAGCTCACCCACCTGGCGCCCCTGGCTGACGCCTTCCTCGATCGCCATGCGGTAGTGGATGCCGCCGTACAGGCGGCTGATGGCCGCCTCGGCGGCCGCCTGGCTGAACGAGGAGAACGACCGGACCGGGAGCCCGTACTCGATCTCGGTGCTGTCCGAGAAGGCGAACCCCTCACCGAACTGGTCCGTCAACACCGTGGCCGCCGCGGTCGAAATGCCGCTGTGTCCGCTCGTGTACTCCGGAAAGGGCGGGGTCTGGAGGACGGGCTCCCAGGTCTCGTCCAGATGCGCGTTGATCACCGTTTCGGGCCGCACCAGGTTGCTGCGGTATTTCTCGTCCCAGACGCTGATGAACCCATCGGCCAGGGCAATCGCGGTGCGGGCGTACGCCTCGGCGGACTGCATGAGATCGGCGCCGGCCTTGCGGGCGGCGATCGCGACGATGCCCATCCAGTGCCCGCCGGGCGTGATTTTCTTCGTCGCGAACATGGTATGTCCCTGGACATGCATGACGTAAGGGTTGCAGTCCCAGAACGAAGCGATCGCGCGCTGCTCCAGCGTGAGATTCCGTCCCACCTCGTAGACCTCGTTCACCTCCCGGAAGAACGGGCTGCCCCTCGTCATGTCATAGGGGTATGGGGGCTTCGGCCGAACCTGGTTCGACGAGTCCAGCGCGAACGGACGTAGCTTGGTCCAGTTAGGCTCCACGGCGTCCATGTAGGCCGGTGGCGTGGGCCGCCACCGAGCCGGCTCGGCGGTCACCGTGTACTTCGGATACCCACGCGTCTCGAGAAAATGATCCTGTTTCGACCAGTCGAGGATGTGCTGCGCCACCTGGTCGCCGTACGCGACGGAGCGCTCGAACACGGATGCCGGGATGCCCATGCGGCGGATCGGCTCCTCCATGGCGGAACGCAGTGAGTCCATGCGCGCCCGCGAGAAGGTGAGCGCATGGCTCACGGTCATGAACGCGTGGATACTGGCGAGCGGCAGGTAGTGCTCGGCGCCGGGGGCAGGCTCCGGCACGGGCGTCAGGCCGTTCACCTGTCCCGCCAGCGTCCGCTGCGCCGGATACCCGGGCCGGAGCGCTTCGTAGGCAGCGATGCTGGCGTACGCGTACACTCGGCTGGCTTGCGGCGGGCTGAAGATGTCGTACACCATGACGCCCGAGAGCTGCCCCATGGCCGCATGGAGCAGCTCCGGGTCCGGGGGCTCGGTCCGATAATTGGGGGGGGCATTGGCGCACCCGGCCGTGAGCATCCCGGCCAGCGTGATCAGGCGAAGTCGGATCGGTCGCATAGCCTATTCCCTCGTCGCTACCGACCGCCGCACCGGCGCCGCGCGGAACACCAAGGGGCGGTCGTTGTTTCGGGTCACCACGTACACGTCGCCACGCCGGGTGCTGAGCCGTTGGATGTCGCGCGCCTGACCGGGCACGCGGAACCCGCTCTCCGAGGTCGGCACCGGCGCGAATTGACCCGTGCCGTCGCCGCGCAAGAACAGGCCATGGCCGGCGCTCATCCGGCCGAGCTCCGGCTTGACCCCGTCGAAGTTTCCGGCCACGAGCAGATCCAATGCCCCGTCCCGGTCGACATCGGACGCGAGGACCCCGTAGACCGGCGCAATCTGCGCTTCGCGGGGCAGCGGCACCAGCGTGAAGGAGCCGTCGCCGTTGTTCTTCGCCAGCGCGGTGGCGAACGTCTGCACCTGCTTTCGCACCGCGCCGGCCAGTCCCTGCGCCCCGAAGATGTCCGCCGCGGTCTTCCCGGCGTAGTCGGTGTACTTGAGATACCGCCCTTTGAGGTACGGCAGCGCCCTGAGGAGATCGTCGCGCAACACCAGCGGATAGTTGACCCCGTCGGTGTACAGACACACGATCTGCTCGACGAAGCCGTTCCCGTCGAAATCCTTGACGTACATCGTTACCGGCTCGTCGGCGGTGGAGCGCAGGCGGGTGTTGAGCCCCAGGTTGCCAACGACGAAATCGGGGCGACCATCGCCCGTGAAGTCGCCGGCGACGATCCGATTCCACCAGCCGTGGCTATGCTCGAGCCCTGGAGTGGCCACGCGCTCGAGCCGGCCGGCCGCCGTATTCCGAAACAGCGTGATCGGCATCCATTCGCCCACGACGACCAGATCCAAGTGCTGGTCGCCGTCCAGGTCGATCCACAGGGCATCGGTGACCATGCCGATGTTGGCCAACTCGGGCGCCACCGCCTGCGTGACGTCGCTGAAGCGTCCTTTCCCATCGTTCCGCAGCAGCGCGCTCGGGGCGTCGAGGCCGTAACGCCAGGGCACGACCCGGCCGCCGACGAATAGATCGAGGTCGCCGTCCCCGTCGAAATCGGCGGCCGCGGCGCGCGAGCCGCTGCCGTACAGGGGCGGAAGCTGGCCGCTCGTCTTCCGCAGGTTGCCGCGACCGTCGTTCATGTAGAGCCGATCCTCCAGGGCCGGCGCCAGGTCCGAGAACTCACTGCCGCCGGTGACGACGTAGAGATCGAGATCCCTGTCGCCGTCCGCGTCGAACAGTACGGTGCCCAGGTCTTCAGAAACCCGATCCTTCGCGAGCAGCGGCTGGTTGGTGCTGACGAACCGGCCGTCCGGCTGCTGGATGAGGAGCGCGCTGGGTTGATCCTTCGCCCCTCCGATGACGGCGTCGTCCAGTCCATCGCCGTTCATGTCCCCCACGGTCATGAACGGGCCCTCGGTCGACAGCAGCTTCGGGATCAGACGTTCCCGGTCGAAATCGACGAACGCGTTCTCCCGGTGCACAAACGGCAGCGCCACCTGGTCGGTGACGTCGGTGAACAACGCCGGGGCCGGGTGGGAGCGCGCGGGCCGTTCCGCTCGGGACTCGGCCTGATGGATGGTCAGGCGCTGGTTCGTCGCCACGCTCGTCAGCCGGCTGACACGCCCGTCCGGCCACTCAATGGTCACCGACTCGACGGTGTCGATCGATCCGAGGCCGAAGGTCAGGACGTAGTCCACGCTCGACTGGAATCCACGGGTGGGCACGAGCTCCTGGAAGAACGTCCGGTCGCCGCTCCGCAGCGTGACCTGCGCCCCGACGGCGAACCGGTTCGGGGCCTCGCCGTCGAGCCGGATCTGGAGGTAGCGGTTGGTCGACAGCGTGCGGGCGTTGTTCCGGTAGACGAAGGCTTCCTGGTTGACGTTGTTCACGACCAGATCGAGGGCGCCGTCGCCGTCCAGATCGCCGTAGGCGGCGCCGTTGGAGAAGTTCGGCGTGTTCAATCCCCAGGCGGCGCTTTGGTTCGAGAAGGTCAGGTCGCCCGCGTTCCGGAAGGCGTAGTCCGGCAGTTTCGTCGACCCCATGGCCGCGATGAGCCGCATGAAGTCGACCCGTTGGCCACTCGTGGCCGAGCGCATCGTTTCGTCGTTCGCCAGGAAGGCGATGTAGTCCTGCGAGGTCACGTCGCGGGCCATGCCGTTCGTGACGAAGATGTCCTTGTTCCCATCGAGATCGAGATCCGCGATCAGCGCGCTCCAGCTCCAGTCGGTGCGCGCCACGCCGGCCATCTGGCCGATGTCCGAGAACGTGCCGTCGCCGTTGTTGAGCTGGAGCATGTTGCGCATGAACTGGTAGTGATACCCGTTCTGCAGCTTGGCCTGATAGACGTCCCAGCCCTCGAATGAAGAGGTCGTCTTCAGCCGGTAGTCGTCCTCCGGCAGCATGTCGGTCGTGTAGACGTCCGGCCATCCATCGTTGTTGAGGTCCGCGATGTCGAGCCCCATCGAGAAGTAGCTGACGTAGGGCATGCGCCGCTCGACCGACTCGGTGAAGGTGCCATCGCCATTGTTGTGGTAGAGATAGTCCTGCTCGAAGAAGTCGTTCGCGACGTACAGGTCGGGCCAGCCGTCGCGATTCACGTCGCTCACCACGACGCCCAGGCCGAAGCCGATCTCGCTGCCGTAGATGCCGGCCGCGTCGCTCACGTCGACAAAGTGTCCGCTGTCGTTGCGATACAGCCTCGCGCCGCCGAGCGGATCGCGCACCTGCCGGGTGTTGCGCAGCCCGAAGCTCGAGACCGGGCGCGGCGAGTTGCGGAGCAGAAAGAGATCCAGGTCCCCGTCGCGATCGTAGTCGAAGAACGCGGACTGCGTCGAGTAGCCGGTGTCCGCGATGCCGTAGGTCGCCGCCGCCTCCACGAACGTGGGCACCCGGTCCCCGTTCAGCCCTCGGTTCACATAGAGCGCGTTGGCCCGGCGCCGTCCCTCTACGTTGCCGGCGTGACAGACGTAGAGGTCGAGCAGCCCATCGCCGTTCACGTCGGCGAGGGTGACGCCGGTCGCCCAGAATCCGGTGTCCGCCACTCCCGCAGCCTCGGTCACGTCGCGGAAGCGGAACCCGCCTTCATTCAGGTACAGCCGGTTGCCGCCCATGTTGGACGTCAACAACAGCTCCGGCAGGCCGTCGCCCGTCAGGTCGCCCAGCGCCACGCCGCCGCCGTTGTAGTAGTTGCGATACGTGAAGACGTTCAGCTCGCGCGTATCGGTCAGGCGGTTCTCGAACCGGACGCCGGTCTGACTGGACGGGAGTCGCGTGAACAGCGTACTCGCGTCCCGGGCTCCGCCCGCACCGGAACAGCCGGCGACGAGCCAGACACCCGACACCAAAAACCGAATAGCCTGCCCCCGGAAACGGGAGCAGGCTATCGCGGCTCGATCAACAGCTGCGAGCGTCAATCAGTAGCCAGGGTTCTGCACCAGCAGCGGGTTGGCGTCCAGCTGCGGCTGCGGAATCGGCAGCAAGATCCGATAGGGCTCGGAGTTCTTGTCTACCTTGCCGTTGAGCATCGTCGTCGACCATTGATTGAGGTAGCTTCCGTGGCGGATCCTGTCCTGTCGCCGCTTGCCTTCGCCCGTGAGCTCGAAGAGGCGCTCTTGCAGGATCACGTCGCGGTCCACGGCTGCGAGCGGCTGCGGCACCGTGAAGACCCGGGCGCGCAGCTGATTCAAGAGCACCAGTGCCCCGGCGGAGTTGCCCAGCTCGAATTGCGCTTCGGCCTTGATGAGGTAGATCTCGCCCAGCCGGAAAAAGGCGAAGTCGTTGCCGTTGTTCTGGGCGACGTGGGCCGGATCGGGCGGGTACTTCAGGATGCGGGCGCCTTCGTTCTCGCGGGCCGACGTCGCGTCCCCGATCGTGTCCGTGAAGACCAGCGGCTGGCCCCCCCGGTCGGTGGTCGGCGCGCCGGTTTCCAGGTTGACCTGCGGTCCAACCAGGAAAATCTGCCGGCGCTGGTCGTTGGCGTCGAACGCGCGGTATGTCTCCGCCAACGTCGAAAACCCATTCCACGGTGAGGGGGTAAACTGGTTGTAGTGCAGCGCCCGCATCACGAAGTTCAGTCCCTGGTCATTCTGGCTGATGAAGTTGGCGACGAAGATATTCTCCGGCGACGACTGGTTGTCATGCGTGAAGTTGTTGCGCCAGTTGCCGAGCGTCGACAGGCTATACACACCGGAGTTCAGGATGCTGTCGCAAAAGTTGATCGCATCCTGCCAGCGCGCCGCTCCGGGCGTCAGGCCACCCGTCGTGACCGTACCGGTGAACACCTGGGCGTTCACATACATGTTGGCGAGGATGGCGTCGGCTGCGCCCTTCGTCAGGCGGCCGTAGTCGCCCGCGGACCGCGTCAGCGGGAGCACTGTGCGGGTATCCTTCAACTCCGCCTCGATGAAGTCGAACAGCTCGGCCCGCGTGGGGCGCGGCCGCGCCTTGATCTCGATGTCGGTGGCGATCGGCACCCCGCCGAACATGTCCAACAGCAGGTAATAGTAGTACGCCCGCAGGGTGCGCAGCTCGGCCACGATCACCGCCTGGTTGGCCACGGTCACCCGCTGCAGCGCGTCGAGCAGGACGTTGGCGCGTGCCACTCCCCGGTACGAGTCGTTCCAGACGCGGCCGGCGTCCTCCAGCCCGGCGGGGCTGGTGGCCGTCCACGCTTGACGGTGAATCTCGAGCCAGCGGCCGTTGTCGAACCAGTCCTGACCGCGCGTCGGCACGATCATCTCGTCCGTGCTGATTTCGCTGATGTTGTAATAGCCCCACAGCACGCCGTCATTGCGCAGCATGGCGTACACCGAAGCGAGGCCACCCAGCACTTCCGCCTCGTTGCGGTAGAAATTCTCGGGCGTGATGGCGCTGGCGGGCGTCTCGGTGAGGTCGGTGCATCCCTGCATCGGGACGAGAGACAGCAGCGACACCCCGCACAGTCCCAAAGCTCGGATCGGTTTCATCGCAGATGGTCTCCTTTAGAACGCGAGCCGCATGCCGGCCGTGAAGGTGCGGGGCCGTGGGTAGGTAAGATAGTCGATTCCGCGTGAGGCGAGGCCCGCTTCGGCATGGACCTCCGGATCGAGGCCGGAATAGCCGGTCAAGAGCAGCAAGTTGTCGCCGGACACGTATACCCGAGCGGATCGGGGCGCTCCCGGGGGCCCGGGGAGGTTGAACGTGTACCCCACCGTGACGTTCTGCAGGCGCATGAACGTCCCACTTTCAACCCACCGCGACGAGAAGATGGCCGGCTCGCGGATATCGGTCGGATCGGCCAGGGCGTCGCGCAGGAAGTTCTTCTGCTGGAGCGCGTTGCTCTTCGTGGAATAGACGAGCGCGGTGTTGTTGAACACTTCCTGTCCGAACATGCCCCGGAACAGGATGTTGAAGTCGAACTTGCCCATGGACACCGTGCTGGTCAGCCCGAGCGTGTAGTCCGGATAGGCATTGCCGAGCACGGCGAAGTCGACGGCGCTCGGCGTCGTCGTCACCCCGTTGACACATCCCAAGCTGCCTGCCGAACAGGCGAACAGTTGCTTCCCCGCCGCGTCGATGCCGACAAACCGGGGCCCGAAGAACGAGCCCAGCCGCTCGCCGGGGAGGATGCGCTGAGATTTTTGATCGGACTGACCCTGCCCGCTGACGTTGCCCGAGGTGAGGAAGGTGTAGGGGCCGAGATCGATAACCTTGTTCCGCTCCATCGCAAAGGTGAGCCCCGCCCGCCAGGTCAGATTTGGCCGGGACAGGGGCAGCGCGTCGAGTGAGAGCTCGAGGCCGTTATTGCGAACCCGTCCCACGTTCTCGAGCCGGGTCGGCTGGATCGCCGGCTGCGGGACATTCACCACGAGCAGCAAGTCGGAGGTGTTCTTGACGTAGTACTCGAGGGTGCCCGAAATACGGTTCTCCAAGAGGCCGAAGTCCGCCGCGACGTCGAACTGCGAGGTCCGCTCGAACTTCAAGTCGGGATTGGGATTGCGCACTGGAGCGAACCCGATGACGGGCGTGTTGCCGAACACATACTTCG
>JBOHST010000114.1:0-4456 GCA_050733375.1 Gemmatimonadales bacterium | reverse complement strand
CTGCGCGAGGGCTACGTCAGCCGTTTCCGCGTCCGTTGCCGCCGTCGTCCTGTCCGTCGTCAGAGTCGACACTCCGAGGCCTAGTCAGCCGGTTCGTAGCATTGGATAGATAAAGAAGGCACCAAGGTTGCAGAGTGAACAGGGCCCGTATATTGATCCCTGCCATGGCGCCAACCCTCCCCGCCGTCCTCGGTATCGGGCTCGTGCTCGGGTTCGGACACGCGTTCGAGCCCGACCACCTCGCCGCCGTTTCGACGCTGGCCACCCGCCAGGGCTCGGTGTTCGCCGCGTGCCGGTTGGGGCTCGCATGGGCGTTGGGGCACACCGCGAGCGTCGGCGCGGTGGTGCTGGCGATCATCGTGGCCAATGTGCGTTTCCCCGCGTCGCTCTGGCCCGCCGCCGAGGTCGTCGTCGGACTGTTGCTGATCGGCCTCGGGGGAACCGTCATCTCCCGCTATGCGTGCGGCCGCTGGCATCTGCACGCGCACCGTCACGGACCCGAAGCGGGGACGCACATGCATCTGCACAGCCATGCTGGCGGGCACTCGCACGTGCACGGGCATCCGAGCGCCGACGCGCGCCGGTCGCTCGGTTTCGGCCTGTTGCACGGACTCGCGGGGAGCGCGGCGATCCTGGTCCTGCCCGTGGCGGCCGCGCCGACGCGCGGCGCCCAGCTCGCCTACTTCAGCGCGTTCGGGGCAGGGACGGTGCTCGGCATGCTGGCGGTGTCGGCCACACTCGCGACAGCGATCCGCGTCGCGTCGCGGCGGGGGGAACGGTGGGCGCGAGCGCTGCACCTGACTGCTGCGGCGGCCAGTCTCGTGGTGGGGGTGCTGCTCGCGGTGCGGACGATGGCTGAACTGTGAGGCCTACGCCTTGTAGAGGCGCCCGCGCCACTCCACCGTCCTGCCGCCGCGCCACGCGGACCGCAGCATGATGTACGCCACCATGCTCGCCCCAACGGGATACAGCAGCGCGTACCACCACGGCGCCTGTTCGCGTCGGTAGATCTCGAGCCAGGTCCACAGCGACGCGGCCATCGCGATGACGGTGAAATCCCAGCCCCACAGCAGCCAGGCGAGCGGCGGGCCAATCCAGGCGAATACCGGAAGCCACATCAGGTAGGGGAGCAGACGTCGCAGCATCGCGATCGGCGGCGCCATCAGCGGCGCGCCGAGCGCCAGGTTCTTCGACCACCCGCCGATGATCTCGCCGAGCGAGCGGTACATGCGTGTCGCCATGTACTCCATCGCGTGCACCAGGAAGATGTCCCGGCCGCCGCGCACGTACGCCTGGGCCAGCTTCACGTCCTCGGCCACCGAGTCGCGCACCGCCGCGTGCGTGCCCACCGCTTCGTAGGCGACGTGCGTCGTCAGGACGAACTGCCCGTTGGCGATCGCGTTCCACACCGTGCGAGTGCGATTGATGCGTCGCAGGTCGCCAACGCGCGCCTGCAGGGCGAAGAACACGTGCGGCTGGATCAGTCGCTCCCAGAACGTCCCCATCGCCTGGCGAGGGATGACGGAAACGAGGTCCACATGCTCGGTCCGGAGCACCGTGACGGCGCGGGGGATCAGCTCGGGCTCGTGCTTCGTGTCGGCGTCCGCGAACAGGAGCAGATCCCCGGTGGCCTCACGGTAGCCCTGCGCCAACGCCCACTGCTTGCCGAACCAGCCGGGAGGCAAATCCACACCCCGCACCAGGCGGACCCGCCCCCCGGCTTCCGGAGCGGCCGCCAGGCGCTCGACGATCCCGGCCGTGTCGTCGCTCGAGCGGTCGTCCACCACGATGATCTCGAGCGGGTCATAGGCCGCGGCGAGTACCGAGCGCACACAGCGCTCGATGTTCGGCGCTTCGTTCCGCGCCGGGATGATGACGGACACGGAGGGGCCGTTCGGCCGGGGCGCATAGCCACGCAGCTGCGGGCCGCGGGCGGCGTAACGGCGCACGACGATCCACAGGACCGCGATCCAAGGTGCGGCCAGGAGCAACGACATCCACCCAAGGGTGTGCACGCTAGATTCTTCCGGCCGAACGAAGGACGGTCAAGGGTGGCGAGTCCGATCAAGACCAGCTTTCGGCTCGTCGGAGCCGACGGTGGCGCGCTGCGAGGGGATGTCCGCACGGCGGGGGGCGCGCGGCCGGCCGTCGTCATCTGCCACGGGTTCAAGGGTTTCAAAGACTGGGGCTACTTCCCGGTCGCCGCTGACCGGCTGGCGCGGGCCGGGTTCACGGCGGTGTCGTTCAATTTTTCCGGCGCCGGTGTCGGCGACGATGGGGAGACGTTCGACGAGCCGGAGCGGTTTGGGCGGAGCACCTACTCCGCCCAGCTGGCGGATCTCGACGTCGTCCTCCAGGCGGTCGGTTCGGGCGCGCTTGGTTTTCAGCCGGCAGCCGTCGGGTTGCTCGGGCACAGCATGGGTGGCGGGGTCGTCATTCTGCGGGCTGCTCGAGATCACTCCATCGAGGCACTCGTGACCTGGGCGTCGGTAGCTCGGTTCGGGCGGCTATGGCGGGATGATCAGATCTCCGAATGGCGTCGTACAGGGAGGCTCGAAGTGGTGAACCAGCGCACCGGCGATGTGTTGCCGCTGTATCCCGACATCCTGGACGACCTTGAACGGAACGGGGCGACACTGGACGTGCTGCGGGCGGCTCGGGACGTGCGCGTGCCGTGGCTCATCGCCCACGGCAGCGAAGACGAATCGGTGCCGGTGGCCGATGCGCATGAGCTTTCCTCGAGCGCGCCACGCGCGACTCCGCTGATCCTCGCTCACGCCGGCCACACCTTCGGCATCAAGCACCCGTGGAACGGCTCTACCAAGGCCTTCGATAAGCTGCTCGAGGCGACCGTTGACTGGTTCGCCCGACACCTGCTGTGATGACGATAGAGCAGGCGCGGCGAGCGCTGGCGCAATACGCCGCCCAGGAAATCGACGCGCCCGAAGCGCGTCCTGCCGCGGTGGCGCTGATCCTGGTCGAGCAATCGGGGGATCTCGAAGCGCTATTCATCAAGCGCGCGGCACGCACCGGCGATCCCTGGTCCGGCCAGGTGGCCTTTCCCGGAGGCCGCCACGATCCGGAAGACGGCGATCTGCTCGCCACCGCGATCCGCGAGACCCGCGAGGAAACCGGTCTCGAGCTCCGCGACGCCGAGCCCCTCGGGGTGCTGGACGACCTTTATCCGCGCACGCCGACGCTGCCGCCGGTGCGGGTGCGGCCGTTCGTGTTCGCCCTGGCCGCGCGCCGCCGGCCGCTGGTGGCGTCCGTGGAGGTGGAGCGCGCGTTCTGGGTGCCGCTGGCCCGCATCGTAGAGCCGAGCGTGCGGCGCGAAGTAAAGCTGGTGGTGGGCGGCGTCGAGCGCGTGTTCCCCGCTTACGATCTCGGCGAGGACGTCATCTGGGGAATGACGGAGCGCATTCTCACGCCGTTTCTGCGGCTGCTTGGCTATTCGATCTGACCGACACGTCCGCTTTTTGTCCATTCCCTGCATTCGTTTTGTGCGGATTCCGCCCGCCGACGCCCGGTTGCCGTCAGAAGCCGTTATCCAGCAATAGTTTCCACTAATCACCATATTAGCTTGTAAGTACGCTCATATTAGACTAAACTAATGTCCCAAATTGCCATTGAGTTAAGGCACCGCGCGATAGTGGCATGAGGACCGTCATTCGCATGCGGTGTGGATTCTTTGGAGGGGACCTTGCCCGCTAGCATTCAAGAGCCGGCGCTGACTCGCTCGGTCGAGGATTACCTCAAGGCCATCTACCGGCTGTCGAGTCAGGGAGGTTTCGCGACCACGAGCGACATCGCCGGGCTGTTGACGCTGAGTGCGCCGTCGGTGAGCGGCATGGTCAAGCGGCTCTCGGAAATGGGCTTGATCGAGCACGTCCCCTACCGCGGGGTGCAGTTGACCAGCCAGGGGCGTCGCGCAGCCCTGAGGATGATCCGGCGACACCGCGTGCTGGAGCTCTACCTCACGCGCAACCTCGGCTACGACTGGGACAACGTTCACAACGAGGCGGAGCGGCTCGAGCACGCGGTGTCCGACGATCTCATCGAGCGCATGGCCGCGACGCTCGGCGATCCACGCTACGATCCACACGGGGATCCGATCCCCACCGCCACGGGCGACATCGAGGAAACCGAGCTGTCCTCCCTCGCCGACGCCGAGGTCGGCGCCGAGCTCGAGCTGCGGCAGGTCGGAACGCAGGAGCCCGCGCGATTGCGCTATTTCGCCGAGCAGGGCCTGGTGCCCGGCGTGCGGGTGACGATAACCGACCGCCAACCTTTCAATGGCCCGACCACTGTCTACCTCAACTCCACTGGCACGGCACGCATCGTCGGCCGCGAGCTGGCGCAGGTGCTGTGGTGCCGGGGGGTAACCGCATGACCAAGTTGACACGCCGCGATGCCATCAAACGCGGACTCCTCGGAGCGGCGGGTATGGCGACCGTTG
>JBOHST010000113.1:0-14068 GCA_050733375.1 Gemmatimonadales bacterium | reverse complement strand
CGCGCCGCCCCGTTCCCGTGGACCATCGTGCGCCCGCCCGTCGTGTACGGCGAGCGCGACCGCGAAACGCTCCGCATCTTTCGATTGGCGCGAGCCGGGTGGGGCCCGGTGATCGGTGATGGCACGCAGGAATTGTCGGTCGTCTATGCCGGCGACCTCGCCGCCGCTCTGATCGCGGCCGCGATCGCCCCCACCGCGACGGGCCGCGTGTATTACGCCGCCCATCCGACGGTGACCACCAGTCGCGGCCTGGTCGAGGCCGTCGGCCGTGCGGTAGGGACGCGGCCACGGGTGGTGCGCCTCCCCGGCACGCTGGCGCAAGTCGCCCTTTGGGCCGTAGGTTCGCTGGCGCATCTCGCGGGTCGGGCGACCGTCTTGTCGGCCGACAAGGCAAACGAGTTCTTGGCGCCCGCGTGGACGTGCCGCGCCGACGCGCTCGCGCGCGATGCCGGATGGCGGGCGGAGACTGACCTGGAACCGGGGCTCGCGCGGACGGCCGCGTGGTACCGGGCGGAGGGATGGCTGTGACGTCGGTGCGGCAGTGGATGCTCGGGGCGCTCCCGCCCCTGGACCGGTGGACCCTGGCCTACGTGGTGCTTGCCACCGTGGCGCTGCTCGCCTCGTTCGAGGGCGACAACATCCCGAACTGGGGGTGGCTGGCGCTGGCCCACGTCCTGCTCATCGGCCTGGTGCTGCTCGCGCCGCGCGCGCGGGCCGGCAGTCAACTGGGTCGGTTCCTGGGCGACTGGTACCCGATGCTCCTGCTCGCGGCGCTCTACGGGGAAATCGGGGTGCTCACGTTGGACGCCGGGTTCCAGAACGACCTGGCGATCCAGCGGCTCGAGGCATGGGTGTTCCGCTCACAAGTGTCCTACCGCTGGATCCGCGAGATGCCGGTGCCGTGGCTGTCGGTCGTGCTCCACACCTGCTACCTCGCCTACTACGCGATTCTCTTCGCCGCCCCGCTCGGGCTGTGGCTGTCGGGACGGCGCGACGCCGCACGCCACACGATCCTCGGCGTCATGGTGACGTTTTATCTGTGCTACGCGGTGTTCCTGTTTTTCCCGGTCGCGGGCCCGCGCTATGCCTTCGACCTCGCGAGCAACGCGGCGACCGACGTTGGGCCCGCCCGCCTGGCGCAGTGGTTGCTCGATCGCGGCGATTCCTGGGGAGCGGCATTCCCATCGTCTCACGTCGCCGCGTCCGTGGTGGCCACCGGCATGGCGCTGCGCTACTGGCGCCCGCTGGGCATCTGGTTGCTGTTGCCGACAAGCGGCTTGGTGCTTTCGGTGGTGTACGGGCAGTTCCACTACGCCGTCGATGCGCTCTCCGGTCTGCTCGTGGCGGGCATTATGCTGGCGGTAATGCAGCGCAAACGGGCGACGGAGGCCGCGGCCCGGTCCGACGAATCAGTGGTGGGCGTGCTCGACGCGAGTACGTAGCCGTGACGCCACCGCCGGCGCGGCGTCGAGGCGCAGAGCGTGCCGCAGATCGCGCACGTACAGCGAATCCCCCGTATCGGCCAGCGGCCATTTCGCGTCGCCCGTCAACCGGAACAAGCCGGCCACCACGCCCATCCCGCCTTCGGGCAGGGTCTCGCTCGTCGGGTTGTCGTAGAACACGGTGACGCGGTAGCGGTGCTCGGGCCGGAGGCGGACACCCACACCCCGCAACCCGATGAATTTCTTCTGCGGCATCCCCACCACGTGGCCCGTCGAATCGGTGATCGGCGTTGCGCGCCAGATCGCCTTGCCGGTCGTCAGGTCCCGCAGCTCGAGCGCGACGGCATGGTCATGCACGTGTCCGCCGATCCCGATGACCTTCCCCGGCACCGCGGGGCTGCCCTCGTAGAATTTCTCCGAGCGGCCCGGGGGCAAGTCGAACGACTTGTCCCCCACCGGGAATGCCACGTCGAGCTGCCATGGGTAGGCGCGCACCAGTGGATACCAGCGGCCGACGTCCGTATACGTGAGGATCAGACGGGTGCGAACGCCCGAGTACGATTGCATCGTCGGGTTGTGCAGCATCGCGTTCGCCACCAGACGATCGCCCTTGACGAACGGCGCCCCGAGCAGCCAGCGAGTCATGGACACCGCCCCGGTCTCGCTCCCGGCGGCCAGCACGCGTCGTGCAATCGGGAGGAACAACTCACGGTGTGTCGGATCGATCAGGTTGTAGTGATGCAGCAGGCGGCTCGGCACCGGGCGCCCGGCCGCGTCCGTCAGCTCGATGCGGAACCCCGACATCCATCCGGAAATCGGCAGGTCCACGCCCATCACCGGAGGGTATCCGGGGCTGTGCGCGTGGCGTTCGCTCATGCTCCCCTGCGGCATGGACATCCCGGCCATCTGGTGGTGCGTCGTCCCGGCGGGGAGATCGATCGGATCGAGGTCGATCGCGATCTCGAACCGATCCAGGAACACTTGGACGTTGGCCGGCGGCAGCGAGCGCACCCAGTCGCCCGGCCGGTCCATGGCCAGCGCCAGAACGAAACCCAATGGGAGAAAGAAGACGGGCATGGCGGGAGCAAATATAACCGGGCCGCACGCCCCGCCCAACCGGACCGTCAGGGCGCGGCCACGCTGGCCGTGACGTCGAGCCGCCGCACGGCTGCGGCGACGGCGGCCGGCTGTTCTTCGTGCAGGTAGTGCCCCGCCCCGACCACCGTGTCGATCGCGAAGGACGTCACGGTGCGGCCCAGCAGATCGATCTCGCGTTGACTGATGCCGCCGCCATGGGGTGCCGTCCCCACGGCCAGTCGTACCGGGCATCGAATGGAGCCGAGATGCGGCTCGAGCCGCCCGGGCTCGCGGGACCGTGCCATGCGGAGGTATGCCTTCAGCGTCCCGTCGAGATTGGCGGCCGCGCCCGCGGTGTAGCCGGCCACCACGGAGTCTGTCACCCAGGCGGGATCACCGGACGCGGCGATGAGCCCCTTGCGGATCTTGCCGCGCACGAGCCGGATGCCGCCGAACAGCTTGATCCATGGGGCGAAGCGCATGGCGCGGCGGAACCCCGGAGTCGTCGCGGCTTCCGCCGGACCTCCCTCGAGTGAGACCAGGCCACGGACCAGGTCCGGGCGGCGGTAGGCGAGCCGGAACGCGATGGAGGCGCCCACGGAGTGGGCCACCACGAGCGCGTGCTCGACGCGCAACGAATCGAGCGCCGCCGCGAGGCGCCCCGCCTGGGCGGTGAGGGAATAGTCCGCGTGCTCGGGCCTACCCGAGCCCCCGATCCCGAGTGGCTCGATGACGATGGCCCGGTATCCCGCCTCCGTCAGGATGGGAATCAGATGGCGAAACCCGTACGCCGAGCCGAACAATCCGGGGACGAGGACGACCGGGTCGCCGAACCCCACAACCGTGATGCGCAACGATTCCGCCGGCGCGACCGGCACCGAAAACCCCTTCGCGCTGTCGGCGAGCACGAGCAGAGCAAAGCAGGCAGGCGTCAAGCGTTCTCGGGCGAGCCGAGGCTTTTCTTTCCACGCCGTCCGCGCAGCGCGGGATACCCCTCCGCGCCGCAAGACGGGCAGCGCTCCGTCATGAGCGCCATCGCGCCGCCGCACGCGGCGCAGTGGGGGTGATCGGGGTCCGAACGGAGATCACGCGCTTCAGGCAGCTCACGGCCGCACGTGCATCGCACGCTCAGGGCCGGCAGCTCCCGGCCACACTGCGGACAGGGTCGCCTCACGGGGACGATTCCAGGGTGGGGGCTTCGAGCGCGGGCGGTGGCGTGGCCGGGGCGCGGCGGCGCGCCCAATTCCACGGAAGGAACAGGCGCAGCGTGTCCACGTTGTCGGCGAACGATTCCTGCAGCGTCTTCTCGGCGTTAGCCCGGGTGCTGATGAAACACGCTTCGCAGGTGTTCTTCCGGGAGAACTCCCGCTGCATCGTGCGGTGGTCGTTGAAGTACGCCATGACCATCGCGCACGGCGTGAGACGGCCGTCCGGGTTGATCACCAGAAAGCGATACCCGGCCTGACAACCGGGCGCGCGCCCCGCCAGCAGGAAGTCGTAGTACTTCCACAGCACCCGCTCCGAGGTGTACACCGGGTACCCCGCGCGCTTGAGGGCGACCACTTCCGCGATCTTCTCCTTCAGTTCGACTGCCGACGCCGATTCGTGGTGCTTCACGAGGCCCTTCGGGTCGTCCATCCGGAGCGGCGTGTAGACCGAGAAATTGATGCTCACGCCCCAACGCGCGGCAAGCCGCACGATGTCGGGGACGTCCCGGTAGTTCCAGGCCGTGATACAACAGTTGAGCGACACGTCGTCCACGTCCCCGATCGCGACGCACTGCGGTACCATCTGCTCCATGTGCGCGAACAGCCCGGGGATGCGACGGAAGTCGCTATGCCGGTCGTCAGGAAAGTCGATCGACAGAGAGAGCTGGTGCATGCCGGCTCGCTTGAGTCGCAGAAAGCGCTCCGGGCTGAGCTGGGAGGCGTTGCTCACGACGACGACCCACGGGAGCCGGCCGGGACGCGCCAAGGCGCGCACGATGTCGTCGAGGTCGCCGCGCGCCATCGGCTCGCCGCCGGACACGTTGACCACCACCGGGTTCAAGTCCCGGCAGATCGCGGCGTACTCCTCGGGGGTGCGGCGGGTTTCCTTGATCGGCCCGCCCCAGTTGCAGTGCCAACAATTCGCCGTGCAGGCATGGGTGACCTCAAACGAGATCGTGAGCGGATGCTTGCGGGCGGTGTTCCACATGCCTTTTGCGAGCATCCGCAACGCCATGCTCCCGGTGACGTTCATGAGCCCCCAAAGCGAGGAGTGGGACGGTGCGTGCTTCCGAAGCTACGCGCCGGGAGGACCGTCGTCCACCGGCGGGGAGGTTTCGGCAAGCAGCGGCACTCGTCGGATCAACCGGCTCGCGATCACCACCGCTGCCGTGCCGAAAATCACGGTCACGAGCATCCAGGTCGGCACATGGAGCACCTCGCCGAACCAGGCATAGATCAGGAAACGGGGCGCGCGACCCACCAAGGTCGCGAGCAGGAAACGCGGCAGCGGGTACCGATACAGGATCGCAAGCGCTCGTGCGGCGAAGAATGGCAGCGGTGCGAAGGCGAACACCACCACCATCCAGAACGGGGAGCGCCCGAACATCCGAATCCCCCAACGCACCGATGGTCGTGACTGGAGACTCGCCAGGCGTTCCCAACCGAGCACCCACGCGTAGACGTACCAGTTGACGTACTCCATGTACATGTACGCCGCGGTGGCCACGACCGTCACCCAGACCACCGGCTCCCACTTCGCCGCCTCCATGATCAGCGGCTCGAACGCGGTGGGGAGCAGCGGGCTCAACGGACTGTTCGCCGGGAGCGACAGGACGGCCAGCCAGACCAGCGGCGCCGAATCGGGAAAGAGCAACAGGACGGGAACGCCGAGCAGTGCGACCAGGCCGGTCGCTCGGAGGAACACATCCCAGCGCCGGTCGCCCCTCGGTTTCACGAGGAAACGCCCTGCCTGCATCAAGAACCCGGGCTCCGCCGTTGCAGTCGCGCTCGTCATGGCATCCCTTGGATGTCGCGTGTCCGGCAAAGTGCCGGATCGTGTTCAAGCCAGCGTCAAGCGCCGGCGTCGCGGTAGCGACGGACCTGCCCGGGAGTCACCATCTCCTGAATCAGGATCGCCCGGACGATCGGGGCCGCAAAGGTGTACCCGCGGGCGTCGGCCACGAGCCAGCGATCCCATTCCAGGCGGTCCAGGGCCCGGTCCACGTCCCGGCGCGCCAGCCCCGTCGCGCGCCCCAGCGTGTCCGCGGTCAGCGGCGCATCCAGCGCGGCCGCGGCCGCGAGGATCGGTTGCGTGTCGTCGGGCAGCTGTCGGAACCGGAGGCACACCGCCCCGACCACCGCCGGCGGGAGATCGCCGGGCAAAGTGTCCACCAGCGTCCGCCGCTGGGTCGGCCAGGCGGGAGCTTCCGGTGACAAACGAAGCCCATCCGCGACAGCCTCCAGTACCGCCGTGACGAGCAACGGCACGCCGGCAGTATCGCGTTCGATGCGCCGCCGAAGCCGGGCGATTTCGTCGTCGTCGTAGCGCGGCAGCCACCAGCGGGCCAGCTCGTCGAGGGCGGAATCGCCGAGCCGCTCGAGGTGGATCGCCGCACCGCGCAGATCCCGACCCAGGTGGGCTCGCAACGTTTCCAGCCACTCGGGTCGCGCGCCGCCAGCCTCGACGCACAGGAGCACCAGCACGCGCCGCCCCGCCAGATCGCGGGCGATCTGTGGAAGCGCATTGGCCGTCGCGGCGTCCAGCTCCTGCGCGTCGTCGAGCGCCAGCAACACGGGCTGCTCCTCCGCCACCGCCCGCACCGCCGCGGTGAAAGCGCGGGCCGGCTCCATCGCATCGGGACTCGCCGGGAAGCGCGCGCCCAGATCCGGCTCGAGCGCCCCGAGCGCTGCGAGTGCGGCGGCTGGCGTGCCGCTGAGGCCGGGGGCCGCGGCCATCCCACCGGCCAGCAGTCCGGCTAGGCCGCTCCAGGCGACGCGCGCTTCCGACGGAACGGCACGGCAGGCGACGACGGTCGCGTCCTGAAGTCGAGCCCGATCGAGCAGCTCGTTCGCCAGCCGGGTTTTGCCCTCGCCCGGCTCGCCCTCGATGAGGATCAGCTCTCCGGTCCCGCCCCGGGCGCGTGCCCACGCGTCGTTGAGGCACCTGAGGGCGTCGCGCCGCCCCACGAGCGGCGGCCGCGCACGGGCGCCACTCGGGGCCGCCGTCACCCGTCGGCCGACCCGCGCTTCCTTCACGCGCTCGACCAGCCGCCGCGTCTCGGGCGCCGGCTCGGTACCGAGGCGCTCGCGCAACCCCGCGGCGAGCTGGTCGGCGACGTCGAGCGCCGCCGCGCGATCTCCAGCGAGGGCGAGCGCCCGTATGGCCGCCCGGGCCGCGGGCTCTGCCGCCGGCTCGATCGCCAGCGCGTGCAGCGCCGCCGCCTGCGCGCCGCCCGGATCACCGGCTTCGAACAATGATTCAGCCAGTCGCGTCAACGTCTCGACGCCGCGCGTGCGCCACGAGAGCCGCTCCGCCGCCAGCCAGCTCTCGAACTCATTGGCATCGGGCACCGCGAGACCCTCGAGGAACTCGCCCTGCACCAACGCCGCGGCGCCCGCCCAGTCCTCCACCGCGCACCGCGCGGCGAATTCGTCGCAGTCGAGCGTCAGCGCGGCGGGATCCAGTGATACCTGGTCCACGTCGGCGCGAATCCGCGCCTCCCCGAGCACCCGTCGAAACACGCGCAGCGCTTCGCTGAGCGAGTGGCGGGCCGCTTTCTCTTTCCGGTCGCTCCACAGCAGACCGATGAGATGCTCGCGTGTGCGAGCGCGGCGGGGGCTTCGCGCCAGGTAGACGAGCAACGCCAGGTGTTTGCGCCACAGCAGCTCGGCGGGCGCCGCGCCGCCGTTGACGGTGATGCGCGCGGGCCCAAGCACCCGGGCGTCGATGACCGGAGTGGAAACCATGCGGCTCGGAGTATCGGACGACAGGCGATCCGAGGCAAGCCGCCGTATCTTGCCGACGATGAATCCTCCGGCACTCGAGGACGTGCAACGCGCCGTCGGGGACCGCTATGAGATCCTCGACCTCGCGGGCGTCGGCGGCATGGGCGCGGTGTTTCGCGCACGCCACCGATCGCTGGGCCACCTGGTCGCGGTCAAGGTGTTGCCGCCCGATGTCGCCGCCAGCCAGATGCGACAGGATCGCTTCAAGCGGGAGGCCGCCCTGGCGGCGCACCTCTCCCACCCCAACATCGTGCCGGTCTACGAATTCGATACGCGCGACGGGGTCTCGTTCCTCATCATGCCGTTCGTGCGCGGGACCACGTTGGAGCGCACGCTCGAGGCACATCGGCCGACGCTTGCCATGGTCCTGAAAATACTCCGGGAGGTCGGTTCCGCATTGGACGTCGCCCATCGGCGCGGCGTGGTGCACCGCGACGTGAAACCGGCCAACATTCTGATCGAAGAGGGCTCCGACCGCGCCCTGCTGACCGATTTTGGTGTGGCGCTGATTCGCAACACACCGAGCGGTGTCCTGACCGCTCCCGGCTCAACGATCGGCACCCCCGACTACATGGCGCCGGAGCAGATCGCCGGACTCGAGGACGTGGACGGGCGCGCGGATCTCTATTCGCTCGGTCTCATCGCGTTTGAGGCGTTGACCGGCACCCGCCCCTTGCTCGGAACCGAACGGGGCCCCCTCGCGCGAACGCTGCACGGGGCCCGTCCGGAGATTTCCGGGGCCCTGGCCGCGGCGCTCGTCGCCCCGCTCGCCGACCGGCGTGAGGACCGCCCGGCGTCGGCCGCGGGGTGGCTGGCGCTCATCGACCAGGCGGCGACGTTCCCGTGGCCCCGTCTCATGGCCGCCGCGGTGGTCGCCGTGTTGTTGAGCGGCGGGCTCTGGCTCCTGCTCGGGCGACGCGGCGCAGCGCCGGGAACTGGTGGGAGCCTGGCGGTCATGCCATTCACCGTGCTCGGGGCGGCGCCCTTCCCCAGCGAGCAGCTGCCGGAGTATTTCCTGTCGCGCTTCAGCCCCGTGCCACGGTTGCCCACAGCGCTTTCGTTTCGCCAGGTGCGCGCACTCGCCGGTTCACAGCCGCTGTCGGTGGCGGAGGCCGATTCCGTCGCCGCGCGGCTCGGCGCCGGCTATTTCGTAAGCGCGAGCGTCGCGTTCGCAGGGCGCGGCGTCACGCTCGACGCCGCGCTGTACCAGACCGGCTCGCCCGATCCGATCGCGTTGGTGTCGCACCACGGTCCCGCCGACTCTATTTCGGCGGTGATGGACGCCACCTGGGCCGAGATTCTCGGCGCCGGGTTCCGGCCCAACCCGCACGCCACGATTCCGCGCGGCAAGGAGGCGATTGCCGCATTCCTCAACGGCGACGACGCCTTCCGGCGCGGCAACTACGAGCGAGCGAGCGCGCTATACGACGTCGTCATCGCGCATGATCCGGACTTCGCCCTCGCCTACCTGCGGCGTGTGCTGACCCTCGCCCAGGTCAGTTCGGATGAGGAGACACTGCGCGCCGCGACGCACGGGGCCCGCCGGCACCTTGGCGACTTGCAGCCGTCCGATAGCCTGCTGCTCGAGGGGTACGCCGAGCTCGTGGACAAAGGCGACGGGCACGCTGCCCTGGCGCGGTTTCGCGAGGCGGCGGCGATCGCCCCGGACCGCCTGTGGGCCCGTTTTGTCGAGGGAGAGTTCCACCTCTATTTCGGGCAACTCTTCGAGCAGAGCCTGGACTCGGCCCGAGCCGCCTTCGACGAGGTGCTGGACCTCGACCCGGGATTCGCCGCGGCGCTCGCCAACAGCATCTCGCTCGCGCACCTGCGTGGTGACGACGCCGAAGCCCGGCGCCTGATCGCCGAGTATCGGCGGATTGATTCAACGTCGTTGGTCGCGGAAGTCGTGGGGCTCGCCGACACGCTGCTGTTTCAGTCCCCGGTTGCCCGCACGGCGGTGCTGCGGTCCCTCGATCGACGGCCGTTTACCGTGCTCCTGTATCTCGCCTTTCAAGCGGCGCAATTCGGCACCGAACCGGAGCGACGCGGACCCCAGCGCCGCATCCTCGCTGCCCTGGCGCGCCGTGCGGCCACCGGCCGCGAGCGCGACCTGGCGCTGCGGTTCGGTATGGCAGCGGATTTGCGCGAAGGATGGGTGGACAGCGCTCGGGCCCGGCTCGCGACGGCCCCTCCCGCGGCCGCTCGCGAGCGTGACCTGTGGATTGTCCTCGCCCAGGCGGTCGAGTTGCCGTCGCTCGGCGACGCCACGGCCGCTCGCGCCCAGCTCGTCGCCCGCGCGACCGCCGACGGCGACACGAGCGCCACGCTTGCCTGGCTGCTCGCACTCACCGTCCCCCTCGGCCCGTCACCTGCCCTCGACCGCCTCGCGGCCGCCGATAGCGCTCCGCTGGCGGTGAGCCTGGCGCTCGATCTCGAGGCACGCCGCGCGCTCGGTCGCGCCGATACGGCGACGGCCCTCGCCCGCTGGGACGCCGCGACCCGTCGTTACGCCGTGCTGGCCGTCCCGTTCGGGCTCGTGGCGTCGCTCTGGCCATCGCGCCGCGATCTCGCGCGGGTGGCCGCCGCGCAACACGATGTGTCGCTCGCCATCCGTGCCTGCCGCACCTTCGACGCTTTGATCGGGTTCACCGATCAGGCTGCCTGGACCGAAACGCAGCAACGCTGCGCCCCATCGCGGGGCGCAGCGTCCGAGTAGAGCACGCCGCTCACGGCTCGCAGCTCGCCTCAGCCGCGGAACGGGTCACCCCGCCCGGGCCGACGGCGAGCCGGACCATCAGCCGGCCGCGGAACGGACCGAGGGAAGGAATCTCAAACTGCAACAGGAGACTCGATGCCCGCGTGACGCGATCCGTCAGGATCCCGTGCTGGATCTGGTTGACTTGCGCCTCGTAGGCCGCCCCAACCGGCGTCGGCGGATCGGTCAGCGGATTGACGGGCGTCAGATCCAGTCGCCCGTGCGCGTGGAACGAGCTGACATAGTTCCCCGACGGCGTGAGGATCGTGACCTGCCGCAAATGCACCGGTCCCTGCACATACAGGAAATCGAACGGCCCCGAAGCGCAGAACGGCTTCGGGATCACCTGGCCGAATGCGATGTCGAACTCCTGGGTCACGACGCCAGGCGGCGCCGAGCGGTTCGACGTGACGTTGAGCACCGTGGCCCGTCCATCTGTTCCGATCGGAACCGGGTCGTTCTGGTCCCCAAGCGGTCCACCGATCGCGGCACGCAATTCGACCGGCAATCCGTTGTAGACAAGCGGGTTGATCGCACGGAACGGCGCCGGGTTGATCGCTTCGGTCGTGGAGAGCGGAGCCGAAGGATCGAGCAGGCCCCCCCGGAGGAAATCCACCACCACGAGCTGCTCCGCCAGCTCCCAGCTCAACACTTCGTGCGTCGCCGTTCCGGGGATCTGTACCTCGAAGTGGGCTCCGCCAAGCGTCCCGTTCCGTCCCGCGAAGAACCGGAGATGCACGCGCAGCGGACCGAATTCACCGCACGCGAGCTGGATCGCGCTGCCGAGCCAGCCATCGCCGTCTATGTACGCGGTCTCCACGTCCCCAATGGCGTCCTGCCAGGTGCAGTTGAACGGTGGCGCATTCGGGAACCCAAATGCACTTCGATCGCCAGAGAGCTGCAGCAACCCGGCACGCAACGATCGGGGGTCGGCCGTCCCGAGGAACAGGAGGTTGATGGGGTCGGATGGCGTCCCCGAGAAATCGAGCCCGGTGAACGGCCAGATGGTGAGGCTGCCGTTGCCGAACGGGATCGTCACGAGCGGCGTCGGGGCGGGAGCCGTCCGCGCGGCATTCGCCCGGAAGCTGGGGCGATCGAATCCGATCGGCGCCGTCGGTCGCTCACAGCCCGCGAGGCTGGCGAGTCCGGCAAGCGCCGCCACGCGCCCGTGGCGCGAAAACGAAGACATTGGGTTGACTCCGGTAGAGGTCGAAACGAGGCTACCGGAGCGGAGTCAAGCGTCGGTCAAGGCGGTTCGGATGCGCGGCCGGCGGCGTCGAGGAGCCGCTGGCGCTGCCCGGGCGTGAGCAAATCCTGCTCGACCACCTGCCGCACGATGCGGGCAACGAACCCGTACCCCCGCCCCTCCGCGGTCAGCCAACGGGTCCATTCCAGCTCGTCCAACGCCTCAGTCACCGCCCCTGGCGCCAGTGCCGTAGCGCGAGACAGACTGGCGACATCGAGGCGATTTCCGAGCACGGCCGCTGCCTGGAGCACGCGCTGGGCCGGCGGGCTCAAGCGCCGGAACCCGACCCGGATCGCGCCGATGATCCCCTCTGGGAGATCGCCCGGAAGCGTCTGGTCAAGAGTGTGGAGGGGAGCCGGCCAGGCGGGGCGAACCGTTTCGACATCGAGCCCGAGCGCCACCGCACTGAGCAGCTCCACGGCCAGCAGGGGGAATCCCGCCGAATCGGTGCAAACGCGACGGGAAAGACGGTCGAGCTCGGCATCGTCGTAACCCGGGACCGCCCATTTGGCCAGAGCCCGGATGTCGGGGGCGCTGAGGGGGGCGAGGCGGACGACCACGCCGTCGACATCGCGGCCGAGCCGCGCCTGCAGCTCGTCCAACTCGGTTCGGCTCGCCAGGAGCGGAGTTGCGAGCAATGCGAACAACGGACATTTCGCCAGGTCGCGTAGCGCCGCGGCGAAGGCGAGCAATGAGTCCCGATCCAGCCATTCCGCGTCATCGACCAGCAGCGTCACGGGCCGCTCGGCTAGCCCCGCCCGCAGGATTTCGCTGAACGCGCGGCCGGCAACCGGCTCAGCCGGCGTTCCCCGCGTTCCTGGGAAGCGGTCCACCCACTCGGGAATCCGTTCGGCGAACCATGCGAGCGCGCCCGGCGGCGCCGCCGCAATACCCGCAGCGTCGAGCAATCCGCCGCGGGCGATCCCCAGAATTCCGCTCCAGGGCGTGGCGAGGTCACTCTCCACCGCTCGAATCACCGCGGTACTCGCTCCCTCGAGCCGGGCCCGCGCCGCGATCTCGTCGACGAGCCGCGTCTTCCCGACCCCGGCGTCGCCGGCGATGATTGCCGCTGTGGAGGTAGCGGTGGCGCGACTCCGCTGCCACGCTGCCCAGATCCGCTCAAGTTCGCTCGCCCGGCCCACGAGCGGCGCCCGGCGCGGGGCGGAATCCGGCTCCCTGGCGCGGACGGCTCGCCCCTCGCGTTCGCGCCGCACGCGATCGGCGAGAGCCGTGGTCTCGGCTCCGGGTGGCGCGCCGAGCTGCTCGGCGATGCGTGAGACGAGTCCTTCGAACTCGTGCAACGCTCCGGCTCGGTCACCGTCCAACGCCAGGGCACGCATCACGATCCTCCCTGCCGCTTCAGACAGCGGATCGATGGCCAGCGCTCGGCGAGCCACAACCGTCGCCTCATAGTTGCGCCCGCTGTCCAACTCTGCCTCGGCAAGTCGCACTAGCGCGTTCACCGTGCGCCCGCTCCAGGCAAGCCGCTCGGCGGTGAGCCAGTGCTCGAACGCCATCGCGCCCGGCACCGCGAACCCCTCGAGGAAGACCCCCGCCACGAGGGCCGAGGCGGCCCGCCAGTCCTGCGCGGCGGTGAGCGTGTCGAACACGTCGCTGTCGAGCAGCACGGCACACGGAGCGAGCCGGACCTGGTCGGCCTGGGTGTCTACCTCCCCTTCCCCCACGCAATGACGGATCACCCCCAACGCCTCGTTGAGGGAATGCCGAGCGTCCGATTCCGGTTTGTCGGGCCACAGCACACCAACCAAGTGTTCGCGGCTGCGCCCGCGCCGCGGTGAGCGAGCGAGGTAGACGAGCAGCGCCAGATTCTTGCGCCATAAGAGCTTGGCCGGCGCCGACTTCCCGTCCACGCTCACTTCCACCGGCCCGAGGACGCGAGCCTCGATCACGTCGGACACTTCAGGGTTAACGCCAGGGCGCGAGCCGAATCCGCCCGCGCAGCGTAGGGCGCCTCGCCCTCGGACCAGCGCCGCATTACATCCCGGTAGAGGGAGCAGCGCACGTCTCCAGGCGTCCTACTTCGGTCGGCGAGCTGAACGCGCCGCCAGCGTGCCAGCGTGCCGAACGCCCAGTCGACCTCCATTGCCTGCGGCTCGAAATACGGCAGGGTCGCTTGATCGCTGTTTTGGTACCACAGGAGCTCCCGATCGGCGGACTCCCATTGACCGTTGGTGATGAGCCATTGGGCGCGGAGCAAGTGGAGCACCGTGCGGTAGAACGGGTCCGCGACATACTCCGCCCGGACGAGCTTCAGCGGCTCGGACGAGCGGAGCGCCATTTCCAAGTCGCCCCCGCGCGCCCTGTCGTAGACATCGAGCACGTTCCGCAGCTGCGCGGGCATCGTGTCACGCGTCACCGGCACGGCGCCTCTACCGCCGGTGAAGCGTCGCTCCAGGAGCCCGGCCATCCAGGCGGCCCGGCGCCGCAGGGCCGTGGTGATATGTGTAGCCGTCGCCGTCGCCCTGAGCCGTTGGGCCAGCGGCACCCACGACTCAGCCGCGGCCGGGGAGTCATCGGCGAACATGAGCGCCAC
>JBOHST010000112.1:0-5495 GCA_050733375.1 Gemmatimonadales bacterium | reverse complement strand
GCGCCTCGGCCCTGGCCCAGGCCCCGACCATCCAGGTCCAGGGCCGCATCCAGGTGCAATACCGCAATGCCTCCGGGGACTCGAGCGGCAATTTCAACACCGGCGTCGTCAGCAACGGCTTCGAGGTCCGGCGGCTGCGGATTCAGACCAACGTTCGCTTCGGCGACAACATGAACTTGTCGATTCAGCCCAGCTTCGAAATGGGGGCGCTACGGATGCGCGATGCCTTCCTGCGCGTCGGTCTCACTCCGAAGTTCGGAGTGACCCTGGGACAGGAGAAGTCCCCGTTCCAGCGCTATGAGCTGATCAGCTCCAACACCCTGCCATCTATCGAGCGCGGCGTGCGGATCCTCGGGTTGTCGGGCAAAGAGGGGCTCAACGACCTGCTTACCAACAACGGCTACACTTCGCACGACCTCGGCGCGTTCGTCGATTACGCCGCAACCGCAAACCGCTTCACGCTGAAACTGGGCGTCTCGAACGGCGCGCGGGAAAGCGCCACGGACGTGAATAACGCCAAGAGCTTCTTCGGGCGCGCCACGGCCATCGTCCTGAGTAATTCCGACGACCAGCCGGTGCTCCAGATCGGCGGCTCGTTCGGAGCCCGCGATCGGGCCATTTGCTCCGCCCCGCTAACCGGCTCGGCATGCACCGCGTACTTTCCCGATTCGTCGAAACAGACCACCGCTTTCGGGTTCGACCTGGAATACGGCGGCTTCCGCCCGGGTCTGCACGTGATCGCCGACTTCGCCATGGGCGACAACGTGCCGGCGGCGCGGCGCGGCGCCACGGGCCGCAATGCAGGCAACATCCGCAGCTCCTCGGACACCAACGTGGTCACGTTCCGCGGCGTCAGCCTGGTCGGCGCCTATCGTATCATGACCGCGGGCGTGGAAACCCGAGTCGTGAAGATGATCGAGCCGGCCCTCCGGGTGGACGCCACTGATCCGGACGACGGCGTCGACGGCGACGGTGGGTTGCTCATAACCCCGGTCCTGAACGTCTACTTCGGCAATACCGTGGTGCTGCGGGCGGGCCTCGACATCTACCGCTACAAGAACGCAGCCGGCGCCAGCCAGAGCGCGCGTGAGATCAAAGTGTCCTGGCAAGCCAACTTCTAAAGAGAGAGCATACCGTGATTCGCAAACTCGCAGTCACCGCAGGCATAATCGGGACGCTGGTCTCCCCCGTCGCCGCGCAAACGCGCATCAACGGCGCGGGGGCCACGTTCCCGAACATCATCTATCAGAACTGGATGCTGACCTACAACCAGAAGTTCGACAACGTCGAGCTGAACTATCAGTCCATCGGCTCGGGCGGCGGCATTCGGCAGTTTTCGGACAAGACCGTGGACTTCGGCGGCACCGACGCGCCGATGACCGACTCGGCAATCGCCGCCATTCGGGGAGACGTGATTCACATCCCGACCGTCCTCGGCGCCGTGGTACCGACCTACAACCTGCCGGGGTTCAGCGGCGCGGTCCGGTTCACGCCGGATCTCCTGGTGGACATTTTCCTCGGCAAGCTCACCAAATGGAACGACCCGAGGATCGCCGCCGCCAACCCCGGCGTGAGCCTGCCGAACATGGACATCCTCGTCGTGCACCGCTCGGATGGCTCAGGCACCACCTTTGTGTGGGTGGACTACCTGAGCAAGGTGAGCACCGAGTGGGCGCGGAAGGTCGGTCGCGGCACATCGGTCAACTGGCCGGTGGGCCTGGGCGGCCGTGGCAACGAAGGCGTGTCGGCGACGGTGCGCCAGACGCCAGGGGCGATCGGGTACACCGAGCTGGGCTACGCCCTCATCAACAAGATGCCCGCCGGACAGGTGCAGAATAAGGCGGGGAAGTTCGTCGCGCCGAGTCTTGAGTCAGTGACCGCGGCGGCCCAGGGCGCGATGGCGACAATGGGACCCACGACCGATTTCCGGGTGTCGATCACGAACCCGGAGGGCGATGACGCCTATCCGATCGCCAGCTTCACCTGGATCATGATCCGGAAGGCCTACCCGGACCCTGCGAAGGCCCGGGAGCTGATGAAATTCCTGTGGTGGGCCGTGAATGAGGGTCAGGCGCAGGCGCCGCGATTGGGCTATGCGCCGCTCCCCAAGGCCATGGTCCCCTGGATCCAGGCGCGCCTGGAGACCGTGTCGGCCAGTGGCCGCACGGTGTGGAAAGCCCCGGCAACTCGCTAACCCCTCCGAGCGATAGCCGGTCGCCCCCGCAGGGCAACTCCCTGCGGGGGGCTTTTCCGTTCTGTGGTGACCAAATCGTTACACTCCCGTCATCGGTTGCTCTCGGTCGGCTCGTACGTTGCGGCGGTGACTAACGGAACGATCGAACCTCAGCTTAAGGTGAAGGCCGCCGTCCGCGAGGCGGCGCCGCTGCGGCCCGCCCTGGTGCGGCGCCACTCGGTGAACGCCGGGGACCGCGCCTACCCGATCGCCCTCAAGCTGCTCGCCCTCCTGGTACCGCTCATGTTGCTGGCTGTTGCGGCGCAGCTTGCCGTCGGCGCCTGGCCGGCGCTCAAACGGTTCGGGCCGGCGTTCATGTGGACCTCCACCTGGGATCCCGTGGCCGAGGTGTACGGCGCCGCCCCGATGATCTTCGGCACCGTGGTCTCGTCCCTGCTGGGTCTGTTGATTGCCGTCCCGCTGGCCTTGGGCGCCGCGATTTTCTTGACCGAGTTCGCTCCGCGCTGGCTGCGGCAGCCGGTCGGGTTTCTGGTGGAGCTGCTCGCTGCGGTCCCGAGCGTGGTGTACGGGTTGTGGGGCGTGTTCGTGCTCATTCCTTTTCTCCGCACCGTCGCGGTGCCGCCCCTCAAGGCGTTGTTCGGATGGACGCCGTTTTTCAGCGGCGTCTTCTACGGCAATTCGATGCTCGCGGGCGGCGTGATCCTCGCCATCATGATCGTGCCTTATATCGCCGCGGTATCGCGCGAGGTGCTGCTTGCCGTCCCGGCGAGCCAGCGCGAAGCCGCGATGGGGCTGGGCGCCACCCGCTGGGAGGCGGTCTGGACCGCGGTCCTCCCGTACGGCCGAGCGGGAATCATTGGCGCGATTATGCTCGGCTTCGGCAGAGCCCTGGGCGAAACGATGGCTGTCACGCTGGTCATCGGGAACCGCCACGACCTGGGCGCCTCCTTGCTGCAGCCCGCCTACACCATGGCCGCCGCGATCGCGAACGAGTTCAGCGAGGCCACGACCCCGATGTATCTCTCAGCGCTGTTCGCGGTGGGTCTGGTCCTGTTCATCGTGACCGTCACCGTGAATGCCCTCGCGCGACTGCTCGTGTGGCGCGTCGCCCGCGGCGCGGCGGTCGGGAGTAAGGCGCTGTGACCGGCCGCGCGTTCCGCCGTCGCGCCAAGAGCGTGGCGATGACCGGCGTGGTCGCAGCCATGGGCTTGTTCGCCGTGCTGCCGCTGCTGTTCATTTTCGGCGACCTGGTGCACAAGGGCGCCACGTCGATCGACTGGAATTTCTTCGTCAGGAGCCCGGTCGCGGCCGGTGAGACCGGGGGCGGCGTCGCCAACGCGATCGTCGGGACCGGGGTCATTGTCGGCATGGCGTGCGTCATCGGCCTCCCGGTCGGGATCGGCGCCGGGCTGTTCCTCGCCGAGTACGGCAATGGTCGTACGGGTTGGCTGGTCCGGTTCGTAGCGGATGTCATGAATGGCACGCCGTCGATCGTCGTCGGTATCTTCGCCTGGACCTGGCTGGTGCGGCCGGTGGGGCACTTTTCGGCGATGGCCGGGGCGGTCGCGCTCGCCATGCTGATGATCCCGATGCTCGCCCGCACCACCGAGGAGATGGTGCGGCTCGTCCCGAACTCACTGCGGGAGGCGGCGCTGGCCCTGGGGTATCCGCGGTGGCGCACCTCCCTCGCCGTCGTGACGCGCACCGCGCTGGGCGGCATCGTCACCGGGGCGCTTGTCGGGGTGGCGCGCGTTGCGGGCGAAACGGCGCCGCTGCTGTTCACCGCCCTGGGCAACCTCAACTTCTCGACGGCCATCGGCCACCCGATGCAGACGCTCTCGCTCCAGATCTACACCTATGCCACCGGCCCCTTCGACGAGTGGCACCGCCTCGCCTGGGCGGCCGCGCTCGTCCTGATGGGACTGGTGCTGCTGCTGTCGATCACCGCCCGCTGGGTCACCCGGGAACGCTATGGCCTTCGATAATTCCCTGGTCCGCGTCGAGCGGTCTCCCGTCCCCGTGCGGGGACCCGCCGAGGCGCCAGTCCGGCTCGAGCCGTCACCGGGCGCGGCCCCGGTGATCGACAACACCCTGGTCCGGATCGAGACCCGCCGGCTCACCGCGCTGTTCGGGCGCAACATGGCCGTGCAGGAGGTCTCGTTGTTTTTCCCGACCAACACGGTGACCGCCATCATCGGCCCGTCGGGATGCGGCAAGAGCACCTTCCTGCGGTGTTTGAACCGGATGCACGAGCTGTCTGACGGCGGGTGGGCGACCGGGGCGGTGCTGCTCGACGGCGAGGACATCTACAGCGGCGACTTCGATCCGGTGGCGGTGCGGCGACGCGAGGGCATGGTGTTTCAGCGCCCGACGCCGTTCCCCACCATGTCGATCTACGACAACGTGGCGGCAGGGCTTCGCGTGGGCGGCGCGCGCCGCCCCGCCGAGCTGGACCAGGCGGTTGAGCGCGCGCTGCGCCAGGCCGCGCTCTGGGACGAAGTGAAAGACCGGCTGCACACCGGCGCCGTGGCGCTCTCCGGTGGCCAGCAGCAGCGACTCTGTATCGCCCGCGCCGTGGCGCCCGCCCCGGAGGTCCTCCTGCTCGACGAACCGACGGCATCCCTCGATCCCGCCGGCACCCAGCGGATCGAAGAGCTGTGTCACCAGCTCAAGACGCAGTACACGATCGTGATCGTGACCCACAACATGCAGCAGGCCGCCCGGGTGTCGGACTACACCGCCTTCTTCTATCTGGGAGAGCTGATCGAGATCGACCGGACCAGCAAGCTCTTCACCAATCCGGCCAAGGAGCAGACCGAGGCCTACCTCACCGGGAGGTTCGGTTGACCGCCCCGTCGCTCGTGCGTGGCGGCCTGACGCACGGCCTGAACCGCGGGACGATCGTCACCATCCCGCCGGCCGCTCCGGTGAGTCCCTTCCCGGTGGTCGATGTCCGGCACTACGACTTCTGGTATGGCAAACAGCAAGCGCTGCTCGACCTCGTGCTCACCATCCCGCGGCGCGCGGTGACGGCCCTCATCGGTCCTTCGGGGTGCGGCAAGAGCACGTTCCTGCGCTCGGTCAACCGGATGAACGACCTGATCACCGCCACCCGGCACACGGGTGACATCCTGCTCGAAGGCGTATCGGTGTTCTCCTCCGGCACGGACGTGGTGGAGCTGCGCCGCCGCGTGGGGATGGTGTTCCAGCGCCCCAACCCGTTCCCCAAGTCGGTCTTCGACAACGTCGCCTATGGCCCGCGTACCAACGGTCTCGCGCCCGAGCGGGAGATGGCGGAGCG
>JBOHST010000111.1:0-4286 GCA_050733375.1 Gemmatimonadales bacterium | reverse complement strand
GCCTGTCTACCGCACGGCCAACTAGATGCGTTTCGGAATGGTGTCCGGGGCTTCGTCTTGAAAACTCAGCCGGTAGAAGACCTACTGCGAGCGATCCGCGAGGTTTCCTGCGGAGGCATCTACGTGGGCGCTGCGCTCTCGAATACATTCCTTGAAACCCTCCGGGGCGATCAGAGGATGACCCGCGAGCTGCTTAGCCCGCGCGAGCGACAAGTACCCGTGGCCGAGGGGGAGAGCACCAAGCAGGTGGCCGCGCTCCTCAGCATCAGTATCAAAACGGCTGAGTATCATCGAACCCGCCTTATGATGAAGAAGCTCAACATCCACGGCAGCGTCGGGCTCACGCGGCATGCGATTCGGCATGGGCTAATCGCGCCGTAAGGGTTGGAGGCCCGTGGCGTCGTGCTACAGGGTGAATTCCTCCCCTCTTCCCCAGTGCTCGCCTAGTTCCCCGCTCGGGTCGCACCCGCATGATTGTCCCTGCGGCCCGGCCAACGGAACCCTCGTCAAGGTTCCCGCTATTCGCATTCCTGATCCAGCGAGGTGGGGCATGTCTTCTCGTCCTGTAGATATGTTGTCGGTGGGGATGCTCGGGGCAATCGCTTTCGCAACCGGCTGCGCGGAACGCGGTGCGCAACTGGTCGCTCCGGAAGCTAGGTCTGCTGGTCCCGCTGAGAGTCGTGTCGATGCCCTCGCAGTTGCTTCGGGCCGCTGGGGGCGCAGTTGGGAAGAGTTTGGACGAGCTCAGAGTCACGATTGCCGGGCTCCCGGACCTAGATTTTTATGTCCCGGCTCGGCAGCATCGTCTGACCTGGCGCGCCACAGATGATTACGTCGTGGCCGTGAATCTGAATGGACACGGGGCGACGGCCGGCTACGGGCCGGATGGACGCCCAGTCGCATTCGACCAATTCCAGCTGAGCCTCCCAAGCAGGCGGTGCTGATGCTACAAACAGCCGAGACGAAGAATCAGCGCATAGATCCTCAGTAGGTTTGGCTGGTGAGCCTTGAGTCGCTGGCTGGCGAGGGGTGCCGCCCGCTGCTCGGGCAGCAGTCAGGCACACCTGTATCCGGCACTACGAAGGGTGCTAGTTTCACGGCAATGCCAGACCGGACCTTCCCTTCGACTGCCATCGCGCTGGCCCTGAGCCTTGGCGGATGCAGTGCGGACATCCAGGCGCCGACCGCTCAGGTCCCCGTGGTCCAGAGCCTGCTCGTCGCCCGGGACTCACTGCAGACTGTCTGGGTGGAGTACCGGCTGCCCGCCGATTCGGGTTTTGGTCCCGGTGTTCGGCCGGTTCCGCCGGCGCTGGTGCAATTGTCGTTGATTCTTCCCGACAGCAGTTCCGTGTCGTTCACGCCCGCTCCCGTCAATCCGGGTCGCTTTGACGCCGCGGTCACGGTGGACCCCGGCGGCCACTATCGCTTGACAGGGACGGTCACGGGAATCCCGGTCTCGGCTGAAACGACGGTCCCGGACTCGCTGGACATTCGGGTCCCTCTCGAGGATACGGTCAGCATCGCGGGCTCGTGTGGTTTTTGCCCATTGCCGTATCGCTGGTTTGCCGGGGGTGCGGAGGCCTATTTCTACCATCTTTCGGAAACTCACTCGTTGTTCAATCGAGGAGGCTCCACGAGGGACACCACTGGCGTGCTTCGGCTATTGGAAGGCCAAGGCACCACTCATCTCACCGTGTTTGCGCTCGACGCACACGCTGCCTCGTTCCTGCTGCCGACAACACCGAGAAGTAGCATTGCGGGAGTCTTCGGCCTATTCGGCTCGGCCTCCCGGGCCGAGCGCTGGATCCTCTGGCAGTGATGTGGCGGGCTGGGGTGCCGATCGTGATCGTGGCGCTCTCCGTAGGGAAGCAGGCGAACGCACAATCGCCCGTTCAAGGATTCGTGCAAGACGCCGTGACGGGAGCGCCACTCGAAGGCGTTCTGGTGACCGCCCGCGGCGCGAGGCGTGCGGTCACGACGGACCGATTCGGCCGTTTCACACTGTGGATCGACCTGTTCCCCGACACGCTGACGATAGCCGTCATCGGTCGGTCGCCCGCGACGGTGCCGTTGGCGGTGGCGCCTGCCGGGGCGGTCAGTGTTCGTCTCGAGTCCAGAGCCGTGACGCTGTCCGATGTGATTGTGACGGCGCCCACCGGCGCCGCCCGGCCGCTCGCGGATGTTGGGCGGTGGCTGGTTCCCAGCGCGGCGGCCCGGGGTGTCCCGCCGGCGATCGAGGCGGACGTCTTCCGCTCGCTTGCCATGGTGCCGGCGGTGAGCTTCTCAACGCCGCTCTCAGCCCGCCCGATGGTTCGAGGATACGACGCGGGTGAGTCCAGCGTCCGGATCGACGGCTTCGAGGTGCTGAACCTCTATCACATTGGGCGAGTCTTCTCGGCGTTTCCGGCCGATGCCGCGAGCCAGGTCTCGGTGGCTAGTGCACCGCAGGGCGCCGCCACAGGCGGGACGCTGGCCGGCACAGTCGACATCACCGGGCAGGTGGGCGAAGCGACGTCGGTGCACGGCGGCGTGGACCTGAGCCTTGCTTCGGCACAGGGCTGGGCGGGCGGTGGAGGGGAGGGGGTCCAATGGTTCGGAGGTGTGCGGGCGGTTTACCTGTCGGTCCTCAACGCCGTCAGCGAGGTTCGGGTCCCATACGACTTCCAGGACATTTACGCCAACGCGCTACTGTCCGCTCAGGGGCGTCCGGCCGTTCGCATCACCTCCTTTGCTTCTCGGGACCACCTGTTCGATCGCGATCTCGGTACCGGGGGGATTGGAGCAATCTGCTGCTCGGCGCGCGCTGGCAGGCGCTCGACGACGGCCGGCGCGGCGTGAGCCTGTGGGCGAGCGCCAATCGATTTGCCGAAGACGTGTCCGACGTGCCGGCGCGGTATTCGCGCATCGACGTCCGGAACCGGTTTGAGCGCTTCACAGTTGGCGCGGACGGGGGATTGCAGGGCGGGCGCTCGCGGCTCGCGTTGGGTTTCTCCGCGGGATGGCGTTCGATCGACAACCAGATCACGCCCCGTTCGGGCGACGACTTCGTTGTCACGGATGCCCACTTTCGTCGCGCCGAGGTAGGTCTCTATTCCGAGTTGACCGCCACGCTCGGACGAGCGTCGCTCCAGGCCGGCGTCCGTCTGGACGCTGGGGGGAATACGCGCGTATGGCAGCCACGTGCGCGACTGGCGATTCCGGTTGCAGCTGGGGCATCGGTTGGCGCAGCGGTCGGACGGACGGCACGGCTCTACCACCTCGTGTCGGATCCTATGTCGGAGCCCGATTTCGCATTCTACGACTTCTGGCTCAACGCGGGTGAAGCAGGTATCCCGGTTCCTATCATCGATCACGGCACGATCGACCTGGACGTCGTCCACCGCAGTCTTGCGGGCCGGTTTTCGCTGTTCGCGTCACGTGGTCGCGGTTTGGTCGAGTTGCGACCGGTCACGGACCAGCGGACTGAGGCGATCGCGCCGTTTCGCTATGGCCGGGCGTGGAGCAGGGGCGTGGAGGCGCAACTGGCGTTCCGAGGGAATGCCACCGCCCTGTCGGCGACCTATGTGCTGGCGTTCTCGGAGCGGGACTGGGGCACGGCGTGGATCCCGTGGTCGCAGGATCGCCGCCACCTATTCCGTCTCGTCGGACGCACACACTTCGGGAGTCACTGGTCGGCGTCCATGGCGTTCGAAGCGACGAGTGGTGCTCCAGTGACACCTGTAGATGGTGTGCTGATTCTTGTCACTCCGGACCCGGCTGGAAATGGATCAACACGTGATGGGGCATCGAGACCGGGATATGTCTACGGCGAAGAGAACAGCGGGAGGAGCGCTGGCACGGCGCGAATGGACCTCGGCGTGACGTACGCGTTCACAGGGCCGCGGAAGAGTCGCATGGCGCTGGGTCTCTCGATTATCAACGCCGGCTTCGGCCCGGTGGCGCCGCTGCGAGCCTCGGCGCCCACGTTCGAGCCCGGACCGGGCGGAAGCCTGCAGGGGCGGGTGCGATATGAGCGCCTGTTCGACCTGCCGGCGGTGCCGAGTCTGACGCTGCGAATCGAATTCTGAGTGATTGTTGTCCGGTTATCGATGGGTTAGGTGCTGATACTGTGGATGGGCAAGGCGGGATGAGCGGTCGGCCGTAGTGCTGCCCCGCGACCGCCGTCATCAAGCGGCTACCGCGTCGCCCAGTCGTACACGCGGCCCAGCACGGCGCGAGTCGCATCCCCGACCTCGACGTCCCGCCTCGGAAACACGCGCTCGACGGTCTTCAAAAACCCGTCTCGA
>JBOHST010000110.1:0-5624 GCA_050733375.1 Gemmatimonadales bacterium | reverse complement strand
AGCTCGCATGGGATCTCCACCAAGTCCAGCACTCCCCGGCGGCTCGAGCGATTCGGCAAATCCGACGCCTCCCCCGCCGAACGAAAGCGACGCGCTAGGTCGCGCGCCCGCGCAACTCGGCGCTGATCGCCGACACCGTATTCCGGTGTGCCCCTATGAGTTTCGACGCCTTCGTGATGTGCCCGCCGCAGTGCCACAACGCCCACTGCACCAGCCGCCGTTTCTGCGCAGGACTCGCCGACGGATCGAAGCCACGCGACGCGGGCTCGCCCAGCTCGAGGTGCTCCGGGCGAATCGCCTCGTCGTCCATCGCCTCCGTGAACGCCAGCCGCACCACCGCCCGCAGCTGACGCACGTTTCCCGGCCAGAAGGGTTGGAGCGCCAGTGCCGCCAGGACGTCATCGTCGAAGTGCGACGGCCCGGCTCCCTTGGTCTCGGTGCGGCACTGCTCCAGAAACTCGAGCCCCAGAAGTCCGATGTCCTCGAGCCGATCCGCCAGCGGCGGCACCTGGACGGCATGCAGCCCCAACCGCCAGCGCAGATCCGGCACCAACCGCCTGCGCCGCACCAGCTCATCGAGACTGTCGTGCGTCCCCACCACGATCCGGGCCAGCATCGGCACCGCACGGTCGCTCCCCAGACGCCGGAACTCGAATCGGTCGAGCACCCGCAGCAGCACGTGCTGCCGCGAGCGCCGCAGCAGGTGGAAGTCGTCGAGCAGTACCGTCCCGCCCTCCGCCTCGGCGAAGAGGCCGCCGCGCTCGCCCACCGCCCCGGTGAACGCCCCGCGACCGTGACCGAACAGGTCGTCCCGTGCCAGCTCCGAGTCGAGCTCCCCAGCGCTGATCTCGGCCAGCCTGCCCGGCCGACCGCTCAACTGGTGCAGCAACCGGGCCAGGGTGGACTTTCCGCAACCCGTTGGTCCCACGATCGCCACCGGGTCGGGCCGCCTGGCGAAGCGCGCCACGCGCGCCACCACCGATACCATCGCGGCGGACGCGGCGACGAGGCCGACCGCGGGGGGAACCAGACCGGGTTGCAAAGGGCCTCCTCTAGACGCGCGGGACGACACGACCTGACCGACACTACTCTGATAGGCTGGCGGCGAGAGACGCGGTGACGTGTGTCTCGTCAATCGAGCGTCAAGCACATGACCGGTGCTTCTGGTCAGACAGCCTGTAGGGCGGGAAACTACTCCTCAACTGTCAACCAACTCTCAAATCCCGTACACGGCAGCGGTTGCGGCAGCGGAGCGCCTTCGCTCATCCTGCAGTTCCATCATGAGCGCTACGTCCGGTAGCACGGTGCTGAGAGGTGCTAGACGAGAATGCGGTGGCCGAGTGGAGCGGGCGCGAGGACGCCGGGACGCGGTGGCGCATGGCGGGAGACTGGCGTCCGCATCCCGCCTTGCTTCTCTAGCTAGTCCCCGACCGAGCGCCCCCGCGTCCAAAGCGTCCCACGCCCGCTCCACTCGGCTACCGCTCCTGTACGCGCAACCAACCACTGGCATGGTCTTCGGCTTGGCCGATCCGTACTTTGCGAGCCGCGAGGGGCCGCGACCTGCGGGGTGTGGGGCGTCCGGTGGTCGCCCATGGGTGGGGAGGGACCCATCTCTTGACCGCTGGCTGTACAATGGTCAGATTATGTCTGTACGTTAATGCCCGGGAGGCGAACTCATGGCGACGAGGGCACGCAAGGTGCGCAAGAACCTCCGCCTGACGCAGACAAAGGTGGACCGCGCCAGGCGCATCCTCGGCACGGACACGGAAACGGCGACCATCGAGCAGGCATTGGACCTGGTCGCGTTCCGTCACGAGGCCATCGAGGGTGTGCGCCGTCTGGCGGGCTCGCGTAGTCTGCAGGATGTGGTGCGGAACGAGGACGGGTGACGAAGTACGTACTCGACACGAACATCTTCATCCAGGCGGACCGCGATCGGGGCTGGGCGGAACGGCTCGTAGCTTTCTATGCGGCCTTCCTGCCTGTCACGTTTCTCCACGCGGTCGTCGTCCAGGAGCTGCTGCTGGGAGCGGTGGATGCCCGCCGCGGGCGCGACCTATACCGGGGGTATGTGGCGCCGTTCGAGGCACGGCAACGCGTCCTTACCCCGTCCTACGCAAGCTGGCGCCGGAGCGGCGAGGTCGTCGCGACGCTGGTCCAGCGGCGACGGTTGAGTCCAGGAGGCTTCAGCCGGTCGTTTCTCAACGATGTCTTGCTGGCCGTGTCGTGTCGGGACGCCGGCGTCGTGCTCATCACTACCAACGTGACCGACTTCTCGCTGATCCGCTCGGTCGAGCCCTTCCGGTTCATCGCTCCATGGCCGCGTGGCTAATCGCTCGAGGATGGTCTTGGGACGGGGCATCGAAGGGGAAACCGACAATCAGGTCCTTCCGCTGTCGCGAACGGGACCGGTTGCCGAGTGTCAGGAGCCGGGGGAAATCAGACGGCTGGGGGGAGCCCATTCACCGCCCGGGCCAACGCCAGATCAGCGGCGAGATCGTCGGCCCAGTCGGCGCCGAGGGATGGGTTCAGACGAAGGTGACGGCCGCTTCTTTGGTTAGCTGCTCGTCCGTCTCCGCGTTTGGTCGCAAAAACTGCTCTCGACCCCGATGTGCGCTTTCAGGGGGGAGTGGCGAGCTCAGCCGTCTCCGAACAGCAGCTTCGCGAGCGCGGCGCGCTCCATCTCGAAGTGAGCGGCGACCTCCGCGAGGATCGCTGCGAGGGTGCCGACCCGCAGGGTCTTGTGATCGGGGATCGTCACGTGGTGCTCGCCGCGTTGCTGGGTCGTGAATCGCAGGTGGCTGCCGGTCTCACGGGTGATCTCGTAGCCCAGGACCTTGAGCGCACGGGCGAGGTCGCGGCCCGAGAGGTCCCGCGGCAGCTTCACGCCGCGATCACTTCATCGCGCGTGTAATGCAGGCGGATCAGCTTGGGCGCCACGCCTTCGTCGAAGTGGCAGCGCACCGCGTCGCGCACTTGGTGGCGCAGACCCTCGAGGTCGTCGGCTTCGGTGACGATGGAGGTGCCGACGGCGCGGGCGGTGTAGCCCCCCTCGGGGGCTTCCTCGACGACAAACACCAGTTCGATCATCATGGCCTCCTGCCGGCAAAATAGCGTCGTGCGTTCTCGCGAGCGAGCGGGCCGGCGCGCTCCGCATCAGGGGCCCGCGCCCCCAGTTAACATAACCCTCGGTTATGTCTAACCCTTTAGGGCGAGCGGCCGGGCGGCCGAGGGCCCCGACGACGATCACTCCGCGCCGGCCCGCTCACCACCAGCTGCTTCAGCAGCTAACGAAGAAAGCTGGGCGTTCCGCTCGGCCCGCGTGCGGTGCGCGGGATGGGTGCGCTGGTGCACCGCCTTGAGCTGGGTGATCGAGACCCGGGTGTAGAGCTCGGTGGTCGAGAGCTGCGCGTGGCCGAGCAGCGCCTGGAGGTGGCCGACTTCTCGCGGATCCGCTCGGTCGAGCCGTTCGGTTCATAGATCCATGGCCGCGCGGGTGACAGGGCACCTTCGAGGTAGCGACGATAGGCGAGGCCGTCCTCGTCATCCATCCAGAGGATGGTCTTGGGAGGGGGCATCGCGACGCATCAAACCTCGCCCGCCAGTGCGGATGATCGCCTCCCTGGGCGACACCACGGGCACGCTGTGGGAACCCACCATCGGGGCATGATCCTGCAATTCGCAGCAAAAGGGGGCGGAGGGCCGGGGCGAGCAACGCGAAGCAGCCGAGCGCTTTGGCTTACGCCTGCTGTTCCTCCATGAGCGCGATGTCCGCCAGGTCCTTCGGCCGACCGACGGCTCGCTTGTTCTTGAGGAACTGTGCTCGGCCCAGCACCGGCACCGGGAGTGCGCCCACGTGCACGGTCAGCCGTTCGGGCCACGCCTCGTCGAACGGCACGGCCGCGATGCTCGTGAGGATGTCGATGCGCGCCGGCGGGACGCCGATCTGAAACACCATATCCTCGCGCATCAGGTCATCCACTGTGAGATCGTGGAGCGGTGCGCCGAAGTTGGCGAGGGCCGTCAGCACGCGCTGCGCGTTGCCCGGACCGGGCCGTACCCAGATATCCAGGTCGCCCGTGGCGCGTGGAACGCCGTGCGCCGCCATCGCGTGCGCGCCGACCACGAGGTATTCAGCGCCAGCCTCGGACAGTGCGGACAACATCTCGACGAAGTCGCGGTTCATCGAGAAGCCCCTCCTTGAATGCCCACGCCTGCAGGGAGAGCTGCCAGACCATGCCCATGCGCTGCGCCGCACTCGTGCCGCGCAGCCAGGGGTCCGGTCCCACTTCCGCAACCCGTAATTTCCGAACGGGGAGGTCCGCGCGATCCATACGCCCTGTAATCTAATGACCCTGGGTGAGCCGGTGGCATGGTCTTCGGCTTGACCGATCCGTACCTTTGCCGCGTGTCGTGCCTCCTCCTCGTCCGCTTCAGCTCCATCGGCGACGTCCTGCTGACCACTCCACTCGTGCGGGCCCTGCGCGCCCGCCACCCCGACGCCCAGCTCGTGTTCGTGACGAAGCAGGCGATGGCGCCGCTCGTGGCCGACAACCCGCACCTCTCGCGCGTCGAGTCGCTCGCGCCGGGTGAGCCGCTGCGCGCGCTGGCGCGGCGCCTGGCCGCCCTCGGCCCCACGCACGGACTCGACCTGCACGGCAGCCTGCGCAGCGCGGCGCTGCGCCTCCTCGTGCCCTGCGCATGGCGCGGCTACTCCAAGCGCAAGCTGGCCCGCGGCGTGCTCGTCTCGACCAAGATCGATCTGTACGGCCGCCCGGTCCCCGTAGCGGAGCGCTACTTCGAGGCGGCCATGGGCTTGGACGTCCGGCCCGACGGCCGCCCGCCGGAGTTCGTTCTCGGAGCAGCGGCGCGCGCCCGTGTCGCCCGCTGGACGGCCGAGCGCGGATTGGACGGCCGGCCGCTCGCCGTGCTCGCCCCCGGCGCGGCCCACTTCACAAAGCGATGGCCTGTGGACCGCTGGATCGCGCTCGCCGAACGGTTGCGTGCGCGCGGCTATGGGATCGCGTTGGCGGGCGGACCGGACGATCGCGCGTTGACGGAGCCGCTCGCCCCCTACGCCGCGAGCGCGGTGGGCGACTTCGGGCTGCAGGACACCGGAGCCCTGCTGGCGCGCGCGCGCATCGCGATCTCGGGCGATAGCGGAGTGATGCACATGGCGACGGGCGTGGGCACGCCGGTGGTCGCCCTGTTCGGCCCTACGGTCGAACAGTTCGGGTTCTTCCCCTACTCGCCCAAAGCCATCGTGTTGCAGCGCGATCTCGACTGCCGCCCCTGCTCGGCGATGGGAGGCCCGCGCTGCCCGATGGGGCATCACCGCTGCCTGCGCGACATCACATCGGACGACGTCGCCCTGGCGGTGGAGCGGTTGGTGGCGTGAGCGGTGGAGCGGCGGCGGTGACGGCGAGCGAAGCCCGCCTCGTGGCGCTCGTGGCCGAGGCCGAACGCGGACCGCGCCGCGACGGATTGTACGCGCTGTGGCTCGTGCTGCGCGCCGCGGAATCGGTGCTCCCGCCCAATCCGGTGAGCCTGAAGAACCACCGCCGCCGGCTCCAGGCGCTCGAGACGCGCCTCGGCGGGCTCGCCCTCCCCGCCCCGCTCAAGCG
>JBOHST010000109.1:0-6031 GCA_050733375.1 Gemmatimonadales bacterium | reverse complement strand
AGGGGAGCCCGTGGGAGCCGGCGGTCAGGCTCTTGTCGATGGCCCGCACACCATGCTCGAACAGCGGAGCCGATTCGGCGCTGACCCGCGGCTGCCCGTAGGCTTCCGACTCGCCGGCGGCGAGGAGCGGAGCCTCGAGGAACGGCACGGGCTCATCGAGGATGCCGTGGTCACCGGTCGTCCTCACGTAATGCGCCAGGGCGTACGGCAGCCACAGCAGGTCATCCGAGCAGCGGGAGCGGAGCCCCCGACCGGATGGCTCGTGCCACCAATGTTGCACGTCTCCTTCGAGGAACTGCCGGCCCGAGGAGCGCACGAGATGGGCCCGGACCAGCTCGGGTCGTGCCAGCGAGAGGGCCATGACATCCTGGAGCTGGTCGCGGAATCCGAAGGCTCCGCCCGGCTGATAGAAGCCGGACCGGGCCCAGAGCCGGCAGCTCAGGTTCTGGTACAGGAGCCAGCGGTTCATGAGCAGATCGAAAGAATCATCGGGCGTGTGCACCTGGACGGTCTCCAGCGTGTCGGCCCAAGACCGTTGCACCGCCGCCAGGGCGGCCTCAGCGGCGGCGACGCTGCCATGGCGGCGCACCAACTCGCGGGCGTGCTGGGGATTGCGCCCTTGTCCCAGGATGAACACGAGGCGGCGGCTCTCTCCCGGAGCCAGTCCGATCTCCACCTGCAACGCGGCGCAGGGATCGAGACCCGCGCCGAACTCGCCCGAGAGGGTTCGACGATTCAGGGCGGCCGGCATCGCGAGCGTGCCGTTTCGCCCCAGAAAGGAGAGGCGATCCCCGGTCGTCGAGCTCGGCGTGTCGCTGGAGGAGGCGAACGCGACCCGGCCTGCGAACTCCTGGTTGTAGGGGTTCGTGGCGAGGACGGCGGCCGTCTCCGCATCCAGCTCGGTGATCGCGCGCAGGTGGTCCCCGGACTGCGGCGGCCCCAGGCGCCATTCGTCATAGGCAAACACGCTCAGACGCCGCGGCCGGGTGCTGCGGTTGGTCAGCGTCAGGAGTGAGAATTTCACAGGGTCGTGAGCGTCCACGAACACGGCCAGTTCCTGGAGGATCCCATGGGCGGCGTGTGTGAACCGGGACACGCCGACCGCGTGCCGGGTGACGAACCGACCACTCTCTTTGGTGCGCTGCATCGGCCCGGGCGTCGGAGACCAGACGGCCCCTCGTTCGTCGTCCCGCACGAAGAGCGCCTCGCCGGTCGAGTCGGTCACGGGGTCGTTGGCGAACGGCGTGAGACGGTTCTCGCGGCTGTTCTCCGCCCACGTATGGGCTGAACCCGAGGCTGAGACCACCGTGCCGAAGCCGGGATTGGCCATGACGTTGACCCAGGGAAGGGGCGTCTCCTGATCTCCGTCGAGCACGATCACGTACTCTCGCCCGCCGTCGGCGAATCCGCCCACACCATTGGCGAAGGAGAGTGCGGGGATCTCGATCTCGATCTCGACCGGTTCGGGAATCGAAAGCGATGGTGGGAGTTCCTCTCCCGTTGTCACCTCGGGATACGGCCAATCCAGCTGGTTCGACAGCTCGCCACGATCCCCGCTGAGAATGGCCCGGGCCACACTGGCGAGCAGAGTCCGCTCAGTCTCGCTCATCAGGTCGCCGCGCAGCAGGAACACTCCGCCCGAGCGGTGCTTCCACGCTCCCCAGGGTCCGGTGTCGAGCAGCGCCTCGAGCTGGACGTGCATGTCGTCGAGGTAGCTCACCGGGTGCTCATTGAGGATCACCACGTCCGCGCTCAGGCCCTTGAGTCGCCAATACTCCTGGGCCTGGAGCACCTGCCGGACGAGGGGGATGTCGTCGCCGTCGACCACGCGCACGAGGAGAAGCGGGAGATCGCCGGAAATCCCGAAGCCCCACAGCCCCGGTTGCCCGAGGACGTTGCGCGACAGGACCTCCGGCTCCGCCCGCAACGAGGCGTCCGCGTACAGGACGCGTGAGGCGAGTCGCTCGAACAGCTGCGCTTCGTCGGTCGAGATGCCCAGGTGCCGCAACGTGCCTTGCCCGTGTGTGAACGCCAACGCGAACGTGCGCGCGGCAGCGCTCGGGTCATGGTATTTGTGCGCCATCGCCAACGCGCCATCCCGGCTCAGCGCCATCCCCGTCGCAAAGGAGAGGCGTACCGATCCGGCGGGGGCCAGGCGGATGCGCTGTCGCAAACTGACGATCGGATCCAGCACCGCCCCGGTCGTGCCCGAGAGGGCGCGTCCGTCGAGCGCCACGGGACGTTCGGGGCCCCGGCCCCGGCCGAGGAATCGCGCGCGGTCCGTCTCCCATTCCACCGGCCCCTGCATTCTTCCCTCGACGCTCAGCACGTGAACCGCCCACACGCCGGCATCGTCCTGCGCGCGCGGGCGACGGGCACAGACCAGGGCGGCGCTCTCGGGCAGATACTCTGTTTCCACGAAGAGCTTGCTGAACGCCGGGTGGGCCAGGTCTGCGGCGACGGTGGCCAATGCGATCTCGGCGTAGCTCGTGATTTCGAGCTCGCGTGGCCGGTCGGTTTGGTTGGTCACAGTCAGGCGGCGCACCTCGACGTCGTCCTCGGTCGAGACGGCGATGTCGAGCTGGGTCGCAATGTCCTCGTGCAGGCGACGAAACACTGCGCGCTCCGCCTGAAAGGTGACCAGGTACTCCTCGGGCTCCCGGCAGGTGGGATGGTAGGCGGCGGACCAGACCGACTCGCTGCGGACATCGCGCAGGTAGAGGAACTGGCTCCCCTGATCGCGCGTCGGGTCTTCCCGATACCTGGTGACGGCGCGATCGCGGCAGAAGCTGGCCCCGCCCCCCGCGTTGGTGACGACCGTGGTGTACGCTCCGTTGGACAGGAACTGGGCGTGCGGGTGCCGAGTGTGCGGTGTCCGGAAACGACGAACCGCTCCGGCCGAGACCGGCGCGGTCACCCGTGTTTCCTCGGCGGGCCGGGGCCGTGTGATCGGAGCGTGTCGCGGCGCACGCTCCTGCAACAGCAGCGCGGTGGCCTGCACCCGGGGATCGGCGTGCAGGCGCCGGACCATCGGGTGGTCCAGGAGGGCATTGGCCAACGCCACCAGGCTCATCCCTTGGTGATGAGCCATGAACGCATGGATGATGGTGCCTCGGGGGGCATCCGCGCGTGGCTCGGCGACGCGTTCGGCTTCGTCCGCTTTCCGGTGGGTGTAGTCGATGGCCTCGTAGAACCCAAAGGCGCCATCCAATCCCTCCCGCACCAAGCGCCGGAAATTTCGGGCGGCTCGCTCCGGGTCCACCATAGCGGCCAACGCAGTCGCGTACGGGGCCACGACCAGCTCGTCGCCGAGACCTCGTTTCAGCCCGAGGCCTGGGACGCCGAAGGCTTTGTACTGATAGGTGCCATGACGGTCCACGACATTGAAGGCGGATTCGGAGATGCCCCAGGGCACACCTTGTTGTCCGCCGTATTCCGCCTGACGACGCACGGCCGCGCGGCACGACTGGTCGAGCAGCGTCCCGGGATAGCTCTTCATCAGGAGGAGGGGCATGAGGTATTCGAACAGGCTGGCGCTCCAGGACAGCAGCGTTGGAGCGCCGTCCACGCTGGTCAACAGCCGCCCCAAGTGGAACCAGTGGCTGTCCGGGACGTCGCCCTTGGCAATGGCGATGAAACTGGCCAAGCGCGCCTCGGATGCCAGCAAGTCGTAGTAGGAAGGATCCAGCCGGCCGGTGCCCTCCGCGTCCGCGAGGCGATAGCCGATGGAGAAAACCTGGCGTTGCCAGTCGTAAAGGAAATCGAAATTCATGCCATCCACAAACGCGAGCGCGCGCCCCGCGAGCTCCTCGAGATCGGCGACGAGCTCCTCAGGCTCCGGCGGCCGCATCACCAGCCCGGCGGCGAGAGACCGCGACCAATACGCCGCCTCGACCAGCTCGGCGGAGGTCGTGCGTACCGCCTCGAATGAGTCGATCGCCTCGTTCAGCGCGGGGACGAGGGCGCGGCTGCGCGTCAGCCGTGTTTCCCCGTCCTCGGACTCGTCCAGCACGTTGACCACAGATTTCAGGGCGGCAGCCAGGCCGGCGCTTTCCTTCGGCGGCTTCACCGGCCCGTCATCCAGTCGAGCGAAGGACTGCCGGGCCAGCTCGGCGGTATCGGACAGACCGTCCAAGACCTGGGACGCAGACTGGGGCTCGCCGGCCAGATGGCGCAGCCCCTCGACCAGGGCCCAGAGCGCGCCTGCCAGATTCCCGCTGTCCACTGTGGAGACGTAACGCGGAGTCAGCGGCGTCAGGGATTGGGTGTCGTACCAGTTGAGCAGATGACCCTCGAAGCGCTCCAGGCCCTCCATGGTGGACAGCGTGGCCTCGATCCGGCTGACCAGCTCCGACGTGCGAATGAAGCCGAGATCGTGCGCGGCCAGGGTCGACAGCAGCCCCATCCCGATGTTCGTGGGGGAAGTCCGGTGCGCGACCGTCGGCGTGGGCGTCTCCTGGAAGTTGTCCGGAGGCAGGCCGTGGTCCTCAACACCCATGAAGCGCTCGAAGTAGCGCCAGGTCTTTCGCGCGATCAGGCGAAGGAAGCGTCGGTCCTCGGGACCCAGGAGGTGTTGCTCGGACGTCACGGGCTGACTCAGCCAATAGGCCACAAGCGGCGCGGCCGCCCACAGGGCGAGCAGAGGACTGGCCACTGTGAGGGCGTTCGGTCGAGTCGCCACCACGATCAAGGCGAGGAAGATCGATGCGATGACGGGGCTCGCGGCCATCTCCGCGATGAACAGCACCGCGCCGGCGCGGGCGCTGAGGCCGGCTGCCCGCGCGGTCGCGGCGGCTGCCGTTTCCCACTCGAGCAAGCGGCGTTGTGTGATGACGAGGCGGACAAGGGTGAGGGCGATGGCGTGGGCCATCTCGTAGGCGTGGTAGGCCAGGAACGTGATCTGCAACACGGCCTGGGCGCCGGCGGTCTTCACGTCCTCGCCCAAGATCCGCAGGAACACCCCCAAGGGTTGCTGCGAGGCCGGGCCGGTGACGAACCGGACCGCCAGCGGGTACAGTGGAAAGGCGATCGCGGCGAGGACCGCGACGGTCCAGGTCACAGGGTTTCCCGGCAGAGCCAGCCAAGCCAACGCGAGAAAGGCGACGATGGCTGGGGCCACGAGCGTGCGCCTCAGATTGTCGAGAATCTTCCAGCGGGAGATGACCGGGAGGCGGTTGCGCTCCAGGCCAGCGCGGGTCGGGACGAACGGGAACAGCCAGAAGAGGATCTGCCAGTCGCCACGAGCCCACCGATGCTGGCGGCGGGCATGAGCGAGCACGCTCGCCGGGTAGTCGTCGACGACTTCCACGTCCGTTACCAGGGCGGCGCGGGCGTGGAGACCCTCGAAGAGGTCGTGTGACAGGAGCGCGTTCTCCGGGATCCGGCCTTCGAGTGCGGCCACGAAGGCATCCACGTCGTAGAGACCCTTGCCCGTGAAGATCCCCTCGTTGAACAGATCCTGATAGGTGTCGGAGACGGCGGTGGTGTACGGATCGACGCCGGTATGCCCGGCGTACACGCGGGCGAACAGCGACCCGGCGGCGCTCGCCATCGTCACGCTCACCCGCGGCTGCAGGATCCCGTAGCCTTCGGTGACCCGGCGCAGGCGAGGATCGAAGTAGGGACGGTTCAATGGGTGGGCGATGATGCCGATGAGCTTCCGAGCCGCGTGGAGCGGCAGCCGGGTGTCGCTGTCCAGGGTGATGCAGTAGCGGACACCGGGCAGCACCTCCGGACCTCCCACGTGAATGCGATAACTGGTGTTCGTGGCACCGCGCAGCAGACGATTGAACTCTTCAAGCTTGCCGCGCTTGCGCTCCCACCCGATCCACGATCCCTCGCTGGCGTTCCATTGGCGCACACGATGGAATAAGTGGAATCGGTCGTTGCGGCCCTGGCCGAGCCGAGCGTTCAAGTCGAGCACACCGGTGCGAGCGGCGTCAAGAATCTCCGCATCTTCGGGCTGCTCGGCCGTGGGCGCGTCGGCGAAATCGCTGAGAATCGCGAAGTGGATGCGCGGGTCGACGTTCCC
>JBOHST010000108.1:0-19889 GCA_050733375.1 Gemmatimonadales bacterium | reverse complement strand
GCAAAGCGCTCGGCCACCTGCACCGTCTCCTGGTCCTGGATCTCCGCCGCAAGCCGCCCGCGGCGCTCCGCATCGGCCAGCCGTTGTCGCTCGGCGCCCAGCTCCACCTCGGTCCGTGCCAGCGCCTCGCGCATTTCCTGCACCGCCACCTTGGCGTCCACGACTGCCTCGCGCATCTGCCGCGCGAGGTCGCGCAGGTCCCCGGGCGGCGTCGCCGCTTCGAGGGCCGCGCGCAGGGCATCCCGGAGACGCTCGAACACTCGTTCTAGCTCTTTCGGACGGTCTTGGCGAAAAAGGTCGAAAACACGGGCTCCGCGACCTTGGAGCCGCACTTCGGGCAAGCCGGGCGCCGGCGGGCGTGCGCGGTGATCGACATCGATTGGCTGAATCGTTTGCGACACTTGGAACAGCGGAATTCGTAGATCGGCATGGCGCCATTTACGTTATTCCGCGCCCGCAGGGGGGTCAAGTTGACGTGGTGTCACGCGGCCGCAGATTGTGACGCCATGACCGTGATCCGCTACCGTTGCGCACTGGTCGCCGCCGGACTCGCGCTGTTGAGCTGCGACGCTGGCCTGGCGCCTCATGCCGCGGCCACAGCGTGCCCGGCAGGGTTCGTCGGCGTGTGCGGCACGGTGACGTTCAAGGGCGCCCTGCCGGAGTCCACCGACGCGGTATACGTCGTCGCGTTCCCCACGTTTCCGCGGAGTCGGGCGGACCTGTTCACTTTCAAGCCGTTCCCGCCCATGGCGGGGCTCGCGCTAGACAGCGCAGCACGCGCCCAGCCGCAGTTCTACTCCGTGCCACTCCCCGAAGGGCGGTACGAGTGGGTCGTGGCCGCCTGGCTGAAGCAGGGCTTCACGGTGGACAACGCCGACTCAACCCTGCGCGAAGCCGGGTACTACCGCGGCGGCGGCGACACCACCTCAAACGGCTCCGGCATCGTGCAGGTGAGCGGCACGGGGGTTGACTCGGTCGATTTTGTGGTGGACTTCACGAACATGCATCCGGTGTCGTTCTACTTCCCACCACTGGCCGCTCGCCCGTGAGGGCGCCGGCCGCCGCGGTTGTGGCGCTCTGCCTCGGCGCGCCCCTCGCCGGACAGGGCGCCGCGGTCGTCTATGGCGTCGTCACTGACAGCGCCGGCCGCCCGATCGCCAACGTCCGGATCGAAGCGCTCGAAACCGGCCTAGGCACGGTTACGGTGGCGACCGGACGCTACCGGCTCGCGGGATTGCGCGCCGGTTCCGTGACCTTGCGCGCCACGATGATCGGGTTCTATCCGGCCCGTGCGAGCCTCAGCGCGGCCGCTGATGATTCGATCAACGCCGATTTTCGACTCGTGGCGAACCCCCTGATGATCACCCCCGTGGTCGTCACCGCCGCCAAGCGGTCTCAGTTGCTCGACCAGGCCGTCACCAGCGTCGCGCTCGTCACTGAGCAGCAGATCGCCCGGCGGGCGGTCAATACGATCGACGAAGCAGTGGACCGGGTGCCCGGCGTGCAGATGATCAATGGGCAGGTCAACATCCGCGGTTCCTCGGGATTCGTTCTGGGGCTGGGCAGCCGAGTGCTCCTCCTGGTCGATGGCGTCCCCGCCAACCAGGGGGACCGTGGGGGCATCAATTGGGACCTCGTCCCGGTGGACCGGATCGAGCGCGTGGAGGTCGTGAAGGGCGCCGGCTCGGCGTTGTATGGCTCGTCGGCCTTCGGCGGCGTGGTGAATCTCATCACCCGCGAGCTGCCCAATCAATTCCACGCGCGCCTGCGTGCCACCGCGGGGGTGTTCGCGAACCCTCCGGACGACGCATGGCGTTTCCGAGACTTCACTGGCACGCAGCGCGGGATCGACGTCGGCGCCTCCTACGGCCGCGGCACGGTGCAGGGTGGGTTGTCGGCGGGCGCGCGGCGCTCCGACGGCTATCGGCAGCAGGAACGCGCCGACCACTGGCAGGTGACCGGCAACGGCGCGTGGCGCCCCGACCCGGTGACGATCGTGAGCCTGTCGGGTGCGTGGGCCAGCGATCAATACGAGGTTCCAGGCCCCTGGTGTGCCACCGGCGCCTGCGACGACCGCGGCCGGGAATTCCAGGTGTTCAAGATCGACACGGCGAACGCTGGCGATCGGACACGCTCCGACAAAGGGTACTTCACCGCTTTGGTCACCCGCACACCTTCGGAGCGTTCGAGCTGGCTGGGACGCGCGAGCTGGCTGCGCACTCACTTTACCGACACGTACCCCGGGCGACAGCTGCCACCGACCAGCACCGATTACTCGATCGCCAACCGCCTGGGCGTGGAAGGACGCCTGGTGAACCGGCCGGATGCGCGGCGCACCGTCACTGTCGGCGTCGAGGCGGCCCGGGCCGAAGTGTTCAGCAACGTGTTCTCCGGAGACACGTCCGGCAGCAGCAGAACACACACACAGGGAGAGTACGCGGCGTACGGCGAGGCCGAGCAGCTATTCGGGCCGCTGCGGCTGACCATCGGCGCGCGCGGCGACTTCCTGGCCGTGGACGGCGGTGGCGTGACGGCCTTCGTCAGCCCGCGGGTCGGTGTGGTCTGGCCGACACGCGACGGCAGCTGGCGTGCCTCGGTGGGCCGGACGTTCCGCGCCCCCAGCCTGGCAGAGCGGTTCGCTGCGACCTACGCCCTCGGCTTCCGCGTCATCCCGAACCCGGGCCTCAAGTCTGAGGAGGGCTGGGCGGCAGAGGTCGGGCGGACGTGGACGGTGGGAACCTGGCTACGGGGGGATGCCGCCGTGTTTTGGACCGAGGCGCGACGACTGATCGAGCCGGTGATCACGCAGGCGCTCGCGATTCAGTTCCAGAACCTGCAGCGCGCCCGGTTGCCGGGGCTCGATCTCTCGGTGACCGCTGAGCCGCTCCCGCGGCGCCTCACCACGACCCTCGCCTATCAGTACCTGGACGCGCACGAGCTGGCCACCGACTCGTCCGGCCCGCGTCCGCTGCTGTTCCGGCCGCGCCACCTGGTCACCGTGACCGCCGACTACTCCTGGCGGGCATTCGGCGTCGGCGCGGATTTCCGCTACGCCAGCCGCTTCGAGCGCGCCGATCCAATCTTCCCCGGCGACACTCGCCTCGCGGCGAAGGTGCTTGACCTGCGGGCCAGCTGGGTACCGGGACCGCTGACCGTGCATCTCAAAATCGCCAACGCGTTGAACTATATCTACAATCTCGCTCCCCGGACGCTCGAGCCGGTGCGGGCCGCGACGCTGGCGATCACCTACACCTATTAGGTTCGACCTATGCTCCCGATTCGATGGATCGCCGCTACCGTCCTTGTGATTGTGGCCTGCCGCGTCGATCGCCAGCGCTCGCCCGTCTGCGGGATGGCATTGCTGGTGGGCCCGTCCCTGATCCAAGAGCAGCTCAACGATGCGCGCGCGATCCTCACGTCAGTGCCGCGCGGACTGCCCGGCGGTGGGACCCTGCCGGCGCGTGTCGCCGGCGAGTCCGACACCGCCCGGGTGCACGTGTCGTACGACCGCGACCGCCTGGTGTTGCAGTTCGAAGGCCCGCGCTTCCCCGCGGTGTCGGCGGTGGATTCGACCGGCCGGGACTCGACTGTGTTTGGATTGCTGCTCGTGGACGATTCCACCGAAGTCGTGCAGGGTATCCTCGTCTACGATCGGCCGCGCCCGCCGGCGGATTATCCCCGGCTCGGCACCCTCGTCGGTGGCGACCGATTCGTGCCTGTGTACGGCGTGCGGCTGAACTGGGCGGGCGTGAGCAACCCGCGTTGCCCGCTCCTGGGGCCGCCCTCATCGCCTTGAGCCGCCTCGTCGCCGTGAGCGCCACGCGACGTACCGACCTCGGCCGGGAGCGCGTCGCCCTCAACTCGAGCTACGTCCGCGCACTGCTTGGCGCCGGTCTCACGCCCGTGCTCGTGCCGCCGCTCCTCGATCCAACGCAGGTCGACGACGTGCTCGGCGCCGTTTCCGGCCTGGTGCTCACCGGCGGCGAAGACCTGCACCCGGCGAGCTATGGCGAGGCACCGCACGCCCGGCTCGAAGAGACCGACCAGGCACGCGACGCCGTTGAGCTCGCGCTGTACCGCGGCGCGCGCACCCACCGCCTGCCGGTGCTCGCGATTTGCCGCGGCATCCAGCTGGTCAACGTCGCGGAAGGCGGCTCGCTCTACCAGGACCTGCCGAGCGAGAAGCCGTCAGCAGTCAATCACGTCGACCCCAAGGGCCGCCATGCGCTGCGCGTCGAGCCAGCTTCGCTGTTGCACCGCACGATCGGCGATCCGGTATCCGTCAATAGCCGCCATCACCAAGCGGTGAAGCAGCTCGCTCCCGGGCTGCGTGCCGTCGCGTGGGCAGAAGATGGGATCATCGAGGGCGCCGAGTCGGCCGACGGCGCCGCGCCGTGGCTGTTGGCGGTGCAGTGGCACCCGGAGGACGACGTCGAGGATTCGCTGTTCGAGGGGTTTGCCGACGTGGTGTCGGGCCGGTGAACCAGTCAGCCCCCCTGGAGTTCCTGTCGGCGGACTAGCAGGTGCTCCGCAAACAGCTCAGTCCGATCACCGGCCTCCTGGAGCGTCGCATCGCGCTCAAGGGCTCCTTCCCCGTCATCCTGCGATACCTGAAATCCGCGGAAGAGCTGGTGTCGGCGGTGGCCACGGTGCCCACCCGGTTTGTGGACGAGTAGACCTACACGCTCCGCAGCAGCCGGTCTTCCGTGCAGGAATGCGGAAACAGCACGCGATCGGAGAGCCGATTCAGGGCCTGGCGCAGCGCAGGGAACCGCTCGGCGGCGAGACGATAGATCCCGGCAACGCCGTAGCGCTTGGCGAGGGTGTGCTCCGCCGCCATCCCGAAGCCACGGCGGCCGAGCGCGTCGTAGTAGGGAAGATCCGGTCCCCCCCGACGCCGGCGGCGGACCGCAATGAAGTCGGGGAACAGGCCGGCCAGCCACAGGCTGTAGTTCCCGAGGTGGACCTGGAGATGGAAACGCCGTTCCCCGGACTCGTTTTCCCGGGCCAGCTCGTTCACAATATCGGCCAGATAGTGGTAGTTTTGGTCATCCTCGGCCCGAGTACGGGTGGCATGGTCCTGCCGCCCGAACTCGAGCAGCAGGGCGGCGAGGTAGTCGGCGAGGGGGCGGTCGTCCAGCCGGGCGGCGAGCAGCGCGTGCCGCACCGCGACGTAGGCGAACAGCGCCGCCGAGGGCAGCGCCAGCGACCGCACTGCGAGCAAGGCGTCGAGCAACCCTGGCTCGTCGAGTAGAACGTCGGGGCCCTCGGCAGCAAGTCGACGCTCCACACGGGCGCGACCGCCCGGATCGAGGCGGGCCAAGGCCAGCACGACCAGACGGCAATCGGCACCGCTCAGACGGGCACGGACGTTCGCGAGGATCATGCGCCAAGCCTCATCGACTCCGAAACCTCCCGATCATTCTTCGCGACCCGACGTCCTGGGGCGGCTCTCGGCGCTGTCACGGGATCTCGCCGGCGCCTACCGCCCCGCCACGGTGATCGAGCGCGTGGCCGATGCGCTCACCGATCTGCTGGCCCCCGCCCGACTCACCATTCTCGCCCTCGACGTCGATACCAACAGGCTGCAGATCGCGTACCACCGCGGCGGTGAGCCACCGCACATCGAGGATCCCCTGCTCCAGTTGCCGCTCCGTCGCGGACCGATGGTGTTCAGCCGTCACGCCCTCGAGGAGGCCGCGCGACACGGTGTGACGGTGACCCAGGACGCCGCGGCATGGATGGGCGCCCCCATCCAGGCCGTGGGGCGGAACATCGGTGCGGTTGCGGTCGCCTCCGCGCGTGCGGACGCGTACGGGCCGGACGAGCTCGGCGTGCTGACCGCGGTGGTATCGCAGGCGGCCATCGCGCTCGAAAACGCTCGCCTGCTCGAGCTGCTCTCCTCCGGCAAACGACAGTGGGAGCTGACGGTCGACGCCATCAACCAGGCGATCTGCATCGTGGACGAGCAGGGCGTGGTGCGTCGCGCCAATCGCGTCTTCGCCGACCTGGTCCAGATGCCGGTCACCGCCTTGCCCGGCCGCGCCTGGTTGACGCTCCTCCCACCGGCGTGGGGAGCAGTCGTGTCGCGCGCGCTCACTGAGCCAGGCGCCCATGAGATCCGGTCGGGCGAGCGAGTCTACACCGTGAGCGCCATCCACATGGAGGGCGCGGACGATGAAGCGGCCGTGCTCACGTTCGAGGATCATACCGAGAAACGCCGGCTCCAGGATCAGTTGATACAGTCTGAGAAGATGTCGGCGATAGGTCAACTGATCTCTGGCATCGCGCACGATCTCAACAATCCCCTGGCCTCGGTCGTGGGCTTCGCCGACTTCCTCGCCGAATCGGGCGACGTGCCCCAAGCGCTGGCCGAGCCGTTGCGGGTCATCCGTCAGGAAGCCGAGCGCGCCGCTACGATCGTCAAGAACCTGTTGTCGTTCGCGCGCCGTCAAGAAGGAGAGCGGGCTCCGCAACCGATCCGGCCCTTGCTCGAGTCGGTGCTGGGGCTGCTGAAGAACCAGATGATGGCGCTCAACGTCGAGGCCACGCTGTCGGTGGAGCCCGGGATCCCGGACATCGAGATGAACCCGAACCAGATCAAGCAGGTGTTCGTCAATCTGTTGAACAACGCCGCCCAGGCGATCGGCACCACCGGACGGCCCGGGACCATCACCATCACGGCGAAGCGCTGGCTCGACGGCGTGGCCGTAAGCATCACGGACGACGGGCCGGGCATCACCGATGAGCTGATTCCGCGCGTGTTCGAGCCGTTTTTCACCACCAAGGCCGAGGGCGAGGGCACCGGACTGGGGCTCTCCATCTGCCAGGGCATTGTGAAGGAGCACGGTGGGCGGATCACCCTCGAGTCAAGTCCCACCGCCGGGACGACGTTCACCGTCGAGCTGCTCTCCGGGAGCCGGCCGTCCCAGCCATCCCAGCCGATGGTGGCGGCGGTCACGGCGGGTGCCCTGCGGATCCTCGTCGTCGACGACGAGCCTCACATCCTCCATTACATGCGGGCCACGCTGGAGAGTTGGGGACATCGTGTGGAGGTAGCGAGCGACGGCACCGAAGCGGTGGAGCGCGCCCTGGTCGAGCCGTTCGACGTCATCATTTGCGACCTGCGCATGCCGCGATTGGGCGGCCGCGAGATGCACGAGAACCTCACGCGAGCGCACCCCGACATCGCCCGCAAAGTCATCTTCGCCACCGGCGACACCGTCCGGGGCGACACGCTGCAGTTCCTCGAGACACTGGGCCGGCCCTTCCTCCACAAGCCGTTCACGCTGACCGAGCTGCGCACCGTCTTGGGCACCGTCGCCGCGGCCGATCCCACGCCGTAAGCGCGTGCGCGTCCTGCAGGTGGACGCGGGCCGCGAATGGCGCGGCGGCCAGAATCAGGTCCGGCTGCTGACCCGCGAACTGGCACGCGAACCGGCAATCGAGCAACAGCTCGTCACGAAGCGCGCCGGCGACCTGGCGCGACGGGCGGCCGCCGAAGGAGTGACGGTGCGGGGGGTTCGCTGGACGATCTCGCTCGATCCGCGCGCCGCGTTCGACCTGTTTTTCGTGATGAACCAGTTCCGGCCGGATGTCGTCCATGCGCACGACAGCCACGCCTTGGCACTCGCGCGCTGGACCCGTCGCTGGGTGGACTGGGAGACGGACCCGCCACCGCTGATCGCCACGCGACGCGTGGACTTTCACGTACGGCGCGGCAGTGGATGGTTCCAGACGGAGCGGGTGATCGCCGTGTCCGGCGCCGTGCGGCGCGTGCTGGTTGCCGACGGCATGGCCGAAACCGCCATTACCGTCATCCCCGACGGCATCGATCCCGACGAAATTCGCACCCGCGCCGCCGCCCCGTTCGACATCCGCACGCGGCTCGGCCTCGCGCCCGGGACGCCGCTCGCCGTGAACGTCGCAGCGCTGGTCGATCACAAAGACCAGCGAACCCTGGTCCGCGCCGCGGCCCACGCGCGCTCCGCCCGACCGGACCTCCGATGGGCGATCGCGGGCGATGGTGACTTGCGTCACCAGTTGGAGCGCGAGATTGCGCAGCAGGGCGTCGGCGACATCGTCCACCTTTTGGGGTATGTCATCGAAGCCGACGCGCTCATCCGGGAGGCGGACGTGTTCGTGATGTCGTCCAAAGAAGAAGGGCTGGGAAGCGTCATCCTCCATGCGTTGGCGCTCGGCAAGCCGGTCGTGGCTACGGCAGCGGGCGGCATCCCCGAAGTGCTACCGGCGGCGTGTCTCGCGCCGATCGGCGACGCCGTCGCGCTGTCGCACAAAGTCCTCGAGTCACTGCAACGCCCGACGTCCCTGTCCCTGCCCCCGCAGTTCACGTCGAAGTCCATGGCCCAGGCCACGTTGGCTCTGTACCGCTCGCTCGTCTAGATTGCAGCCCCATGATCTACGTCTGCGTCCCCGTGCTCGATGAGGCGAAGACCGCCGGACTCGTCCTCTGGAAAGTCCGCCAGGTATTCACTGCGTTCCAGCGCGAGTACCAGTTGCTGGTTTGCAACGACGGCTCCACCGACGACACCGGCGATGTGCTGGCGCGCTACGACCGCGTCCTCCCGATGACGGTCGTGACGCACCGCGAGCGGTGCGGATACGCCCGCAGCCTCGAAGAGCTGCTGCGCCTCGCGCTCCAACGCACCGACCGGCCCAAGCGGGATTGCGCCATCACCCTGCCGGGCGATTTCGTGTACTCGCCGGATGCGATGGACGAAATGGTGAAGCGAGTCGAATCGGGTAGCGATCTCGTGGTCGCGGAGCAGGTGCAGGAGGCCGGCGAACGACCGCGCGCCCATCGCTGGGCGCGGCGCTGGGCGCCGCGACTCCTGCCGGTCCGGGGTGTGCGTGACACGGTGTCCGGGTTCCTCGCGCTCCGCCTCATCACGCTGCGCCAGGCGCTCCGCCAGGACGCCGCGCGGAGCCTCCTCGAGACCGACGGCTGGTGCGCCAACGCCGAGCTGGTCGCGCGTCTCGTGCGGCACGCGCGGCGTGTGGACAGCATACCCGTGACAGGGCGCTACGACCTGCGGCAGCGCCCCACCCGTATGCGCCCCTGGCAGGCTCTCGTGTCCGCCTGGCGCGCCCGCCCGGTGATCCGCTCTGCCGGCGTGATGGCCGCGGCCGTCCTCCTGCTATTGGCGGCACCGTTGCACGCTCAGGACACGACGCCCGCCCCGGTCAGCACCCCATCCCCTGCCCCTTCCCCGGCACCAGCCGCGGTGGTGGCCCCCGCCCCTGCCGTGCCGTTCGCCGTTGGCGAGCGGATGGTCTATTCGGCCAAGTACGGGCCGTTCAGCGTGGGCGAGGCCAGGATGGAAGTCGTGGGGCTCGATACGGTGCGCGGCGTGGAAACAGTGCGGTTCCGGTTCCACATCAAGGGAGGCGCACTCTGGTACCGCCTCGACCAGCTGTTGGAGTCGTGGGTCGGCCGGGCCGATTTCCGATCGCGCCGCTACATCAATTCCAGCGAAGAGCGTGGCCGCAAGCGCCTCAATCGCTACGAGATCTTCCCGGACTCCGGGTTCTACCGCGAGGAAGGGATCGACACGGCCAAGGCAACCGTTCCCGATCCACTGGACGACGCCGCCTTCATGTATTGGGTCCGCACCCTCCCGCTCGAGATGGGCAAACGGTACGAATACCATCGGTATTTCCGTCCCGACCGAAACCCGGTGATCATCGTGGTGGAAAAGAAGGAACGAGTGAGTGTCGCCGGGCGGAAGTTCAACGCCATCGTCGTCCGCCCGATCATCCCTAAGGGACGCGGGATTTTCGCCGAGCAGGCGGAAGCGCACATCTGGCTTTCCGACGACGACCGCCGTCTGGTGCTGGCGCTGCAGTCTACGTTCTCGTTCGGCACGGTCACGCTGAAACTCAAGGAGTTCTCCGCCCCGGAGCCCCGATGACCGACTACCGCGAAGCGGACTTCAGTCGGTTGAAGACCGTCCCCATCGCACAGCGGCGCAACAAAGTCGATTCATCTCTCCTCGCTCACCCGCCGGGCGCCGACTCGAGCTTCGCCGCTTTCTGGGCATCCCTGCCCGATATCCTCGCCGCGCGGGACCTCCGTTACGTGGTGGATCGAGTCGCGCGCGCGGCCGGCCGGCGCGCCGTGGTCGTGATGGTGGGTGGGCACGTCATCAAGGTGGGGCTCGGTCCGCTAGTGATCGCGCTGCTCGAACGCAGGGTGATCACCCATGTCGCGATGAACGGTAGCGCGGCGATTCACGACTATGAGCTCGCGGCCTTCGGCGGCACGAGCGAGGACGTGGAAGCCGGGTTGGGCGACGGGACCTTCGGGATGGCGGAGGAGACGGGACGAGAGATGAACGCCGCGATCGTCGCGGGCGCCCGCGACGGGCGCGGTGCCGGAGAAGCCCTCGCCGAGACGCTCCGCCTCCGCACGGACCTGCCGGGACGGACGGTCTCGGTGCTGGTAGCATGCGCCGAACGAGGCGTGCCGGTGACGGTGCACGCCGCGGTCGGCGCCGAAATCACCCACCAGCACCCGAGCGCCGATGGTGCGGCGATCGGCGCCACGAGTCACCGCGATTTCAAGCGACTCGCGGCGAGTCTCCCCGACCTCCAGGACGGTGGCGTGGTGCTCAACCTTGGCAGCGCCGTCGTGATGCCCGAGGTGTTCATCAAGGCGCTGACCGTCGCCCGCAATCTCCATGAGGGCAAACCGACGGGGTTCACCGCCTGCGATTGCGATATGCAGCGCCACTACCGGCCGCGTGTGAACGTGGTGGAGCGCCCCACGCTCGCAGGCGGCCGCGGCGTGCAGCTCACTGGTCATCACGAGATCCTGTTGCCGTTGCTGTGCTGGGGGGTGCTCGCCGCCCTCGACCGTGCTCACGTGGGGTCACCGCCCACCGGACGGTGACCCCACGCTCCCTGTCAACCTGCCGAGCGATTAGGCGGGCGAGTCCCGCTTTCCCTTGATCGCCTCCTTGACCTTGGCAGCCGTGCTGGGGCTGATGATGCGCAGCACCAGGTAAAGGAAGAAGCCGATCGCGGCGATCCACAGAACCCACATCGCCAGGCCGAAGACCCAGCCCAACAGGCCGAACACGACTTTCAGGCCGAGCCAGACCAGCACCGCGAAGATCGCGAAACCGAGGATGCTCCGAAACATGCTGCCTCCCGAGTTGCCCCGCAGGACAGGGCGCCTTACGCCCTGATGCCGGCGGGAGTTTCAACCACGCAGGTCGCCGTGGTCGGTGGCGGCGTCATCGGCGCCGCTTGCGCGCGCGCCGCCGCCCAGCGGGGTCTCCCCGTCACCTTGTTTGCGCCCGGCCCCGACGTGGCCGCCGCCTCCGCCGCGTCGGCGGGGATGCTCGCCGCCCAGATCGAGCCGCATGACGACCAGCTGCTGCCGCTCGCCGTCCGCGGTCGCAGCCTGTATGAGCACCTCGCGGCCACCCTGAAAGATACTACCGGAATCAACATCCGTTTCCAGCGCACCGGGATCGCCAGCGTTGCCTTCGCGGAGCATGAAGCCGCGGCCCTCCAGGACCGCGCAGCCGCCCAACGCCAGCGTGGGCTGCCCTGTGACTGGTTGGAAGCGGCGGAGGTGCACGAGCGCTGGCCCGGGATCGCGCCGCAGGCACTGGGTGCGCTGTTCGCGCCGGAGGGCGGTTGCCTCGATCCCGCAACCCTGACGGCGGCCCTACTAGCCGACGCCCGTCGGCTTGGCGCCGCGGTCGTGCCGGAAGGGGTGGTGCGCGTCGCGTTGACCCGCGGGAGGGTATCGGGCGTCGTCACCAAGGACGCAACCGTCCCTGCCGAGAACGTAGTACTCGCGGCGGGAGCATGGTCAGCGCGGATCGGCGGTCTGCCACGCCCCCTGCCGATCGAGCCCGTTCGGGGCCAGCTCGTGGCCACCCCGTGGCCTGAAGGCTTGGCACCGGTGATCCTCCATCACGACCACGCGTATCTGCTGCCGCGCGGCACCGAAGCCATCCTCGGCAGCACGATGGAACGGGCCGGGTACGATGCACGAACCACCAACCAGGGGACGGCCGATATTCGCGCTGCAGCCGAGCGCCTCTGCCCGGCGATCTGCCCGATGCCCACGCGTCGCGTCTGGGCAGGGTTGCGGCCCATGACGCCCGACGGTCGCCCGATTCTGGGCGCCGATCCGGACATGGTCGGCCTGTGGTACGCAACCGGGCACGGGCGCAACGGGATTCTGCTCGCCGCTATCACCGGAGAGATCCTCGGCGATCTTCTCGCCACGGGCCGAACCGATGTAGATATCAGCCAGTTTTCCGTCGGCCGGTTTGGCTCTGGAAGGCTGTCGGCTGATGGCTGACGACTGACTGCCATGTATCGCACCTGCGCCTTCTGCAACGCGCCGCTTGACGGCGACGGCGGTCCTTCGGGACTGGGCGTCGGGCGCCGGCTGGCGTTCGACGAGTGGCGCGGGCGACTCTGGGTCGTGTGCGCCAAATGCGCCCGCTGGAACCTCACGCCGCTGGACGACCGGCTGGAGCGCATCGAGGCCGTGGCCCGCGTGGCGCGGGACGGACGCATGCTCGCGAACACCGAACACGTGTCGCTGCTGCGGTGGGATCGCTACGACCTGATCCGGGTGGGCAAGCCACTCCGCGTTGAGCTCGCCGGGTGGCGTTATGGCGAGCGACTCAGAGCCCGCAGCCGCGAGCGGGCGAAGGTCGTCGTGCCGCTCACCCTGGCGGCGGTGGGGCTCGGCATTGTGGCGAACGTGGCGGCGGGCGGATCGATCGGCTTCCTCGCCTGGAACTTCGGCAAGCTCGCCGACGGTGTGTACCTCGGGATCGTCGGCAGCCGTCGAGTAAACCTCCTCGAACCACCAAGCTGCGACCACTGCGGCACGCTGCTTCAGCTCAAGGCCAAGCACGTGCAGCACGCCCGTGTCGTCCCCGATTCACGCCACGACCTGGGCGTCTTGGTAAGCTGCCCTGCCTGCCACCGGGAGGGAGCGTTACTCACCGGACCGGACGCCCAGGCAATTCTGCGGCAAGGGCTTGCCTACCTCAACGTGCGTCGCTCGAGCCGACGGAAAGCAGGCGACGCGGCGCGCGTGGTGGACGCGGTGGGAGGACCAGATCGGCTGATCCGTGACATCGCCCGGCGTGAGCTGACGCTGCGCAGCCTCCGACCCGAGCGGCAGCTGGCGCTCGAGATGGCGGTGGAGGAGCAGGCGGAGGTAGAAGAGCTGGAACGGCAATGGCGTGAGGCCGAGGAGATCGCCGGGATTGCGGACGGCGCCTTGAGCACGGATGCCACTCTTGAAGCCGACCTACGGCGCCTGAAGCGGCGCGCCGGGGATCAACCACCCGGTTGAAAACTGCCTACCCGCCTACTCTTCTGGCCACTATCTTCCGTGCTTTCCGGGACGATGACAAGCCATGGCCGCTTCATTGGTTCAGATCAGATCACGCGTGCCCTCCCGCAAGCCGGCCTGGCTGAAGGTCAAAGCCCCCGGCGGACCGAACTACATCGCCCTGAAGCAGATGATGCGCGACCTCAAGCTGCACACGGTGTGCGAGGAAGCGCATTGTCCCAATATCGGCGAGTGCTGGGAGCACAAGGCGGCAACGTTCATGATTCTGGGCGACGTCTGCACCCGGAACTGCGCCTACTGTGCCGTCGCCCATGGCACACCGGGGCCGCTCGATCTGGACGAGCCGGTGCGACTGGCCGACGCCGTAGCCCGGATGGACCTGCGGCACGTCGTCATCACCAGCGTGGACCGTGACGACCTCCCGAACGGCGGTGCGGAGATGTTCGCCGCCTGCATCACTGAAATCCGCCGGCGGCTCCCCGACACCTCGATCGAGGTGTTGATCCCCGATTTCAAAGGGCGTGAGGCCGCGTTGCGTCTGGTGGTCGAGGCGCAGCCCGACATCCTGAATCACAACCTCGAGACGATCGATCGATTGTACCGCATCGCCCGGCCGGGTGGCCGCTACGCACGCGCGCTCGAGCTGTTGCGCCGCGCAAAAGAGATGAACCCCGAGGCACTCAGCAAATCGGGGATCATCTGCGGGTTGGGCGAAGAGTGGGACGAGCTGCTGGTCGCCATGCGGGACCTGCGGGCGCAGGGCGTGGATATCATTACCCTCGGCCAGTACCTCCGTCCTTCCGGGCAGCATCTCCCCATCGCGCGCTGGTACGCGCCGGACGAGTTCGCCGAGCTGAGGCGGCTGGGCCTCGAGATGGGATTCCGCCACGTGGAGTCCGGTCCCCTGGTGCGCTCGAGTTACCACGCCTGGGAGCAGGTGGCGGCGGCCACCGCCACCATCCGCTGACGAGACTGCGATGACGACGGCCACGGCCCAGCCCGCCAAAGATCAAGCGCAGACCGAGCTGCAGCGCCGGATGCTGCGCGAGATGCTGCTCATCCGCCGGTTCGAGGAGAAGACCGCCGAAGCATACGCGCTCGGCAAGATCGGCGGCTTCTGCCATCTCTACATCGGTCAGGAAGCGGTCGCGGTCGGTGTGTCCGCAGCGTTGCGCCCCGACGACTACGTGATCTCCTCCTATCGCGAGCACGGCCAGGCGCTGGTGCGGGGGATCCCCGCGAACACGGTGATGGCGGAGCTGTGCGGCAAGGCGACGGGATGCTCGGGCGGCAAGGGCGGCTCGATGCACCTGTTCGACGTCGCGAGGCGATTCATGGGCGGCCACGGCATCGTGGGCGGCCATCTCCCGCTCGCCACGGGCCTCGGGTTCGCCATCAAGTATCAGGGCGGCGACCAGGTCTGCGTCTGTTTCTTCGGCGAGGCGGCGGTGAACATCGGGGCGTTCCATGAGGCGCTCAACATGGCGTCGGTATGGAAACTGCCCGTCATTTTCCTGTGTGAGAACAACCGTTACGGGATGGGCACCGCGTTCGAGCGCGTAGCGGCGGTGACGGACGTGGTCGAGCACGCCTGCAGTTACGACATCGCCGGCGAGATCGTGAACGGGATGGACGTGCTCGAGATGCACCATGCCGCGCAACGCGCCGTTCAGCGGGCGCGGAAGGGCGGTCACCCCACCTTGCTCGAGGTCCGCACCTATCGGTTCATGGGTCACTCGATGTCCGATCCGCTCCACGGCGTCTACCGCACCAAGGAAGAGGTCGAAGAGCAGAAGAAGAAGGACCCGATCTCCCAACTGGCGCACCGCCTGATGGAGGACGGGGTGCTCGACCAGCCCGCGCTCGACGCCCTCGACGCTGAGGCGCACGCCGAGGTGGAGGCCGCCATGAAGTTCGCGGATGAGAGTCCCGACCCGGCCCCCGACGAGCTCGCTCACCACGTGCTCGCGGACTAGGTCGTCATGCCGACCATCACGTATCGCGATGCGCTGAACCAGGCGCTCCGCGAAGAGATGCAGCGGGACCCCAACGTGTTCCTCATGGGAGAGGAAGTCGGGCTGTACCAAGGCGCGTACAAAGTGAGTCGTGGGTTGCTGGAGGAGTTCGGCGCGCAGCGGGTGGTGGACACGCCGATCGCCGAGCTCGGTTTCGCCGGCGTCGGCGTGGGGGCGGCAATGGGAGGCCTGCGCCCGGTGATCGAGTTCATGACCTGGAACTTTGCCGTGCTGGCGCTCGACCAGATCGTGAACGCAGCCGCCAAGATGCTCTACATGTCGGGGGGACAGATCCCCATCCCGATCGTGTTCCGCGGACCGAACGGCGCCGCGTTGCAGCTCTCCTCGCAGCATTCCCAGGCTTGGGAATCCTGGCTCGCGCACATCCCGGGACTGAAGGTCGTGGCCCCGGCGACCCCCTACGACGCGAAGGGACTCCTCAAGTCGGCAATCCGGGACAACAATCCGGTGATCCTGCTCGAGGGCGAGATGCTGTACAACAACAAGGGGGAGATCCCCGAGGGCGAGATCCTCGTGCCCATCGGCCAGGCGGAGGTGAAACGTGAGGGGAAGGACGTCACCCTGATCTGCCACTCCAAGACGGTGTCCGTCGCGTTGAAGGCGGCCGACCAGCTCGCGCTGCAAGGCGTGGCGGCCGACGTGGTGGACCTGCGATCGCTGCGGCCGTTGGACGAGCATGCGATTCTCGCATCGGTCGCCAAAACCAATCGCGCCGTCGTCGTGGAGGAAGGCTGGCCCAACTGCGGCGTCGGGGCGCAGGTGGTGGACATCATCCAGCGCGACGCCTTCGACCAGCTCGACGCGCCGGTACTGCGCGTCACCCAGGCGGACGTCCCCATGCCCTACAACAAGCACCTCGAACGGCTGGCGAAACCCTCCCTCGAGAAGGTCGTCGCCGCGGCGCGGCGAGTCCTGTACCTCGACTAGCCCATGGCCACCAAAGTGGTGATGGAGGCGCTCTCGCCCACGATGGAAGAAGGTCGCCTCGTCAAATGGACGAAACGCGCAGGCGACGCGGTGAAGACCGGTGAGACGCTGGCCGAGGTGGAGACCGACAAGGCCATCATGGAGCTCGTCGCGCGGGCCGATGGACAGTTGTTGCAGCAGGCGGTGCCCGAGGGCGCTACGGTTCCGGTGGGGGATGTGGTCGGCTACATCGGCGCGCCCGGCGAATCCGTCGCCGCCACGACTGCCGCGCCGGCAGCCGCTCAGTCTGCACCGGCAGCCGCAGCCCCCGCACCGACCGCCGCCCCTCAACCAGTCGCCAGCCCCCAGCCTGCCGTCGCCAATCGCCCGGCGGTCGCCGGCGTCGCGGCGGCGAGGGAGCCAGCCGATGCGACCCGGGTCAAAGCCTCTCCGCTGGCGAAGCGCATCGCCGAGGAAAAGGGCGTCGATTTGCGTGTGATACTCGGCTCCGGGCCGGGTGGTCGGGTGGTCCTGCGCGATCTCGATGCCGCAGTCCCCCTATCGGTCGCGACGCCGGCCGTCGCCGCGATCGAACCGCGTGCCCCAACCCGCACACCGGCGGTGACCACAGGCGGGCCAGCCTACGAAGACGTCCCACTGACGCAGATCCGGAAAACGATCGCCAAGCGGCTCGCGACCTCGATCGGCCCGATCCCCCACTACTTCTTGACGACCGAAGTGGACATGGAGCGGGCGGCGGAAGCGCGCGAGGCGCTCAACCAACAACTCGGTGATCAGGGAGCCCAGACGGGCAAGATCAGCTTCAACGACATTGTCGTGAAGGCGACGGCGCTGGCCCTCACCCGGCACCGGGCCTGTAACGCCTGGTGGCAGGACGACCACATCCGCTACTGGAACGACGTGCACCTCGGCATGGCCGTGGCGGTCGAGGACGGGCTGATCACCCCGGTGATCCGCCACGCAGCGGCGAAGTCGTTGTCCCAGATCGCCACCGAATCGCGCGAGTTGGCCCAGCGAGCGCGCGACCGTCGGTTGAAGCCCGAAGAATATACCGGGGCCACGTTTTCGGTCTCGAACCTGGGGATGTTCGACATCGACCAATTCACCGCCGTCATCAATCCGCCGGAAGCCGGCATCGTTGCCGTCGGCTCGATCGTGCCGAAGCCGGTCGTGGTGGCAGGCCAGGTGACGGTGCGCCGTCGCCTGCGCCTCACGATGAGCTGCGACCACCGGGTGATCGACGGCGCGACGGGTGCGGTATTCCTCAAGACGTTGAAGCAGATGCTGGAGAATCCGTTGGCGATGCTCTTGTGATTGCGGGATGGGGATTGCGGATTGCTCACGCGCGCCGCAGTCTCGATCGCTTGGTTCCGCAATCCGACATCCGATTAGGGGAGACTCGTGGCGACTCAATTTGACCTGATCGTTCTCGGCGGCGGACCGGCGGGGTACGTCTGCGCCATCCGCGCCGCACAGCTGGGGCTCGCGACCGCCGTCATCGAGAAGGAAAAGCTCGGCGGGGTGTGCGTAAACATCGGCTGCATCCCCACCAAAGCCCTGTTGCACTCGGCGTACGTCGCCAATCTCCTGAAAGTCGCGGCGGACTTCGGGGTCCAGACGGGCGCGGTCAAAACGGACTACGGGGTCGCGATGCAGCGCAGCCGTAAGGTGGCCGACCAGAACTCACGCGGGGTCGACTTCCTGATGAAGAAGCACAAGATCACGGTTATCAAGGGCCCGGGCGTGCTCCAGCCGGGCCGGAAGGTGAAGGTGGGCGGCGACGTCTATGAGGCGAAGAAGGCGGTGGTGATTGCGACCGGGTCACGCGTCAAAGGCATCCCGCAGATCGGTCTGGAGCTCAACAAGACCACGGTGATCTCCTCGGACGAAGCCCTGCTCCTCGACCGGACGCCGGCATCGCTGGCGGTGATCGGCGCCGGAGCCGTGGGCATGGAGTTCGCCGACATTTTCAACGCATTCGGGTCGACGGTCACACTCATCGAGGCGCTGCCTCGCATCCTCCCGCTCGAGGACGCCGATGCGTCGGCTGAGGTAGCGAAAAGCTACAAGAAGCGCGGCATCACGGTGGTCGCGGGCGCCAAGGTCACCAAGGCAACCGTCGCCAAAGACAAAGTGACGCTCGACGTCGAGGCCGGTGGGGCGAAGCAGCAGGTGGAGACGGCGGCCGTGTTGATGGCCGCGGGCCGGGCGGTAAACGTCGAGAACATCGGCCTCAAGGAGTGCGGCGTCCAGCTCACCGACCGGGGCTTCGTCAAGGTGGACCAGAACCTCCAGACCACGGCGCCGGGCTACTACGCCATCGGCGACGTCGCCGGACCGCCGATGCTGGCCCACAAGGGGAGCCGCGAAGGTGTGGTGCTGGCGGAGCGGCTCGCCGGCCGCAAGCCGCACTCGATCCGCTACGACTACGTGCCGAGCGTGACGTACTGCCACCCGGAGGTGGCGAGCATCGGACTCACCGAGGACCAGTGCAAGGAGCAGAAGCTCGAGTATGTGGCCGGCAAGTTTCCCTTTTCCGCCAGCGGCCGGGCGCGCGGCACCGGGGAGACCGAGGGGTTCGTGAAGATCCTGCGTGACAAGAAATACGGTGAGATTCTCGGCGCCCATATCGTCGGGGGCCACGCCTCCGAGATTATCCACGAGCTCGCCGTGGCACGCGAGAACGAGTACACAGTGGAAGAGGTCGAGCTCGCGATTCACGCTCACCCGACGATGTCGGAGGCGGTAGCCGAAGCCGCGCTCGACTCGCTCGGTCGGGTCATGCACATCTGAGCGAGCCCCAGAAAGACCCGCTCGCCATCGGGCTCGGCGCACTCGCCGCCGGTGTGGGCCTGGGCGGCGCCGTCGTCACCCTCGTGCTGATCCTGATCAGGCTGCTGCAGGTAACGGAAGTCGGACGCTACGGCGAGAGCGTGAGCGAGATCGACCCCACCTGGGCCTTGATCGCTGCGATCGTGGTCGGAGCCTACTTCGGCTGGCGCCGCAGCACGTCGCTGGAAAACCCGTGGCAACGCAGCGTGATCAGCACGCTCTCGGTATTCGGCGCGCTGTTTCTCGCCATTCTGGCGGCGCCTATGTGGCACTTCCTCGGCTTTTTCGGGCTGATCATCCTGTTCGCCGCCTGTCTGGTTCTCGGGGTAGCAGGCGGTCGCTGGTCTGTCGCCGGCACGAAGGGCATTCGATGAACCGAGGCCTCGAGGTCGTTTGGCTGGGGCGCCTGCCCTACGGCGAGGCACTCGAGCTGCAACGCCGACTCGCGATGGACCGGATCGCCGGCCGGATTCAGGACCGCCTGCTTCTGCTCGAACACCCGCCCGTGGTGACATTGGGACGCACCTCACAGGCGGCGCACCTCATCAAACCCGACGGCATCGAGGTGTTCGAGGTCGAGCGCGGCGGCGACGTCACGTTCCACGGACCCGGGCAGTTGGTCGGCTATCCAATCCTCGACCTCGCCAACTACAAGCAGGATCTGCACTGGTATCTCCGCACCCTCGAGCAGGCGCTCATCGCCGGGCTGACGGAGCTCGGCATCCCCGCCGAGCGGC
>JBOHST010000107.1:0-4415 GCA_050733375.1 Gemmatimonadales bacterium | reverse complement strand
AGGCCGCTAGCCCCCCATGGCTTTCACGACCTCGTCCGTCGAAAGAACCGCATTGGCGATATACCCAAAGTTGACGAGCGCCGACTTGTAACCGTCGCCCAGCTCGGGATGCCTGGCGGCCGCCGTCGCGTCCTTCACTACGGCAACCTCAAAGCCCCGCTCGATCAATTCGCGCATGTGCGCCTCGACACACAGGTTGGCCGACATCCCTGCCAGAATGACGTTGTTGATCTTGCGCTTGCGGAGCTGCAAGATCAGGTCGTTGTTCTCCGGGCCATAGACCTTGTGGGGGCTGGTCACGACGGTTTTGCCGTCCTCAATGAAGGGCTTGTAGCGCTCAAGCCAGTCGGCGCCCGACCCGGAGAAGCCGTCGAGGCTCAAGGCGCCACTGCGATGGAACATGTTGATCTTGTGCATGATATTCTCGAGGGTTCCGCCGAACTTCCACGAGTCATCCGTCGGGTAGTAGTAGTGGGGCGAGATGAAGACCTCGAACCCGTTGGTTTTCGCGGCTTTGAGGATCTGCTCGATGTGCTCGACGGTCTTGTTCTCCTTGACGCTTTCGCCGACCAGTTGCCAGGTGACGCCCATTTCACTCAAAAAATCGTTCTGTGGGTCGGTGACCACGACGTGTCTTTCTTGTTGATCTCCATGATGGTTTTTCTCCTTACATCGTGTGATTAGGGTGCGCTTCGGAGAGCCGCACCGATGGTTGATAGCAAGCTAGATAGAAGCCGTTCAGGCGCGAATTCGCATACTAAGAGCAACACGGCCAGCCACCGCTGGCGGCCATATACCGCTGGCGGCCATATGTAGAAGGAAAGCCGACTTGGGAGAGCGTAGACTTCAGTCCCGATGGCTACCTTCTCGGCTCATACCGCATCGCCACCGCCCCAGAGCCGAACTCCAGCCGGCTCACGAGCTTCAAGTCGACACGCTTCGATAGCCCCGCGAACAACGTCGGCCCATGGCCCGCTAGCCTGGGCTGCACCACGAACCCGTACTCATCGATCAATCCCAGCTCCGCCAACGCCAGGGAGCTTCACGCCTCCCACGAACAGTCCCCTACCCGACTCCCGCTTGAGCTGCTGCACGGCCTTCCCCAGATCCCCGCGCACGAGCTCCGCGTTCCAATCGACCCGGCCCAGGGTGCTCGACACGACGTACTTCTTTGCCGCGTCGATCGCCCGGGCGAAGGGTTCCATCCAATCAGGCCTCGCTCCCGTCCGCGCCGGCGGCCGCCACGCTGCCTCCATCATTTCGTAGGTCACCCGGCCAAAGAGGAGGGCATCGGCCCGGTCGAGGTTCTCGACCGCGTGACGATGCAAGTCTTCGTCCGCCAACATTGCACGATGATCGCAGCACCCGTCCAATGTGACGTTGATGGAATACCGAATGGGTCGCATTGCGTAAGAGTACCGCCGATGGGGTAGACCAGCAAACATGCCCGCAGGTCTGTTGCGTGAAGTCGAAGAGGGCCTGCGCCCAGTGCTCGACCTCTAGCCACGAGCAGGCGTGCTAACGGGTAGCGCGTCAGCCGGGCGGAATCATCTGCCACGCAACGATGAGCCCGTGGCCCCAGCCGATTCTGGCGACCGCCCCGCTGAGAACACTCTGGTCGTTGTTTCGCTTGTCCACGAGGTAGTAAACATCACCCTCGAACTGGTTGAGCTGGAGGTCGCCGCAAACAGTGCGGAAGGTCGTGCGAAAGGGATCCATGACGCCCAAGCCCATTCCACGGTGCACAAACTGATCGCGATGCCCAAGCCTACTGCGACCAAGCGCGGCCATAGCTTCGTGCCGCCTAACGCTCCGCCGATAAGCTGCGGGCGCCGAAGGCGACCGGCAGCTTCATCGGCTTGTTGGGCGGCGGGCCTCCAGCAGGCGCTCCGCGATCCGGCGAGCGAGTGGATCCACCGGCGCGGCACCGTCGTCACGGCCCTTAACGTTCGCGAGGACCGCAATGGTCAGCCCGTCGTCGGGAAAGTGGTAAAGGTTGGCGGAGTAGCCTGTAATCCCGCCCCCGTGCGTCACGAGGCGGCGCCCGGCGAAACTCGTAATGAACCAGCCGAAGCCGTATCCGTCCGAGTCTGAGTTGAGGTCGCGTCCCGCAAGTCGTAGAAAAAGCGAATCGGGTGATTCCTCGCGGTGAATCTCCTCAGTTAGGTCCTCGTTCCAAAAATCGGACCGCTACGTTGCCCTCAGAGCGACGATCGACGAGCTGCCCATGGTCTACTACCCCCCCCGGCTCGTCGCACTCACCAACGTTAGGCGGCGTGGGCCGGCGACATGGTGATCGCGCGATAGCCCGGGACCCGGCGCAGCATGATCGCGCCCGTGGCCAGCGTGCCCCACATGACCGTGAGCACCGCCTCCGGCGTCGGGAGTGCTCCCTGCACCTTGAGCCGGCGGCGGAATTCGCCGAACACACGCTCGATGATGTTGGTCGAGCGCAGGCCCTTCCACAGCGCGGCCGGGAAGGCCGTGTAGGTCGTCAGCTGGGTGCCGGCTTCGTCCAGACACACCACCGCGGCGCTCCAGCGCGTGGCCCAGGCGCGGCGGAAGTGCGCCACGCCGGCGTGGACCGCCGCCGGGCTCGTCGCCTCGGTGAAGCGCCGGAAATCGGCGACCAGCACGCCGTGGAGCGAGCGGGGCGTGGCGGCCAGCAGGTTGCGTAGCTTGTGCACCAGGCAGCGCTGGTGCGGCACGCCCGGCCAGGCCAGGTCCAGTGCCGCTTGGGCTCCGTCGCTGCCGTCGCTGATCACCAGCTGGGGGCGCGCCATCCCGCGGCTCGTGAGATCCTCGAGCAGCCCGCCCCACGCGGCCGTCGTCTCGTCGCTCACCAGCTGCAGCGCCAGCACCACCTTCTCGCCGCTCGGTCGCACGCCAAGAGCCATCAGGACCACCGCCGTCGTCACGCTGCGATCGGCCCGTACCCGCACCCGCTGCCCGTCGAGGTACAGAAACGCGATCGGCTCGGTCGCCAACGAGCGCGTGCGCCACGCGCGGTACGCCCCCTGCAGCTTCACCACGACCCGTGACACGGCGCTGCGGGAGAGCGCCTGGGGGCCCAGCAGCGGCGCGAGCGCGCGCCGCAGATCCCGCGTGCTCGCCCCGCTCACGTACAGCCGCGCCAGGATCGCATCCACTGCCGCCCGCCGCCGCGCGTACTTGGGCAGCACCCCGTTCTGCCACTCCACCGTCGTCCCGTCCGGCTGGACGAGTCGCGCCCGGGGCAGCTGCAGCTCGACCGGGCCCTCGCCGGTCACGATCGTCCGCGCACTCGTGCCGTGCCGATACCCCCGCCGCTCCGCCACACGCTCCCACGCGGCTCGGCCCAGCGCTACCGTCACCTCCTCGGCGACCGCTGTCTCCAGCACATCGCGAATCGCGTCGCGAATCAAAGCCGCAACCGGGTCCGGGCTCACCTCTAGCGCCGGCACCAACGTCTGCCTATCCTGAACCATCGGGTGTACTCCTTTCGGTTTGGTGCTGCGCTAACAGCACCGCGGTGACTGCTTTTTATTCACCGAAAGGATGCACCCGATTCTCCTTTTCCACGAACTTCAGGACACTACTATGGCGGCTGGCCCTCCCCGTTGCGGCTGTACGACCGCGTTCAAGAGTGTGGGGCGATGCTGCCACCACGTGTCGTGGATGGCCAGCCGCTTCATCCCAACTATGCGCATCCCGCTATGCAGCTCAAACGGTTAGCGTGTCTTTCACGGCCAGCGTCAGCATTCAGCAGCTCACGCGCGATGACCGGGCGCTGATGAAAGCGCTATTGGCGACCTTCGGTGAGGCCTTCGACGAAGTGGAGACCTACACCGGGAATCAGCCCAGTGCGGACTATCTCCAGCAACTGCTCGGCAGCGACTACTTCATTGCGCTCGCTGCGTTGAAGAACGGTGAGGTCGTAGGCGGTATCGCGGCCTACGAGCTGAAAAAATTCGAGCAGGAGCGCAGTGAGATCTATATCTACGATCTTGCCGTATCAGCAGCACATAGACGTGAAGGTATCGCGACTGCTTTGATTCAAGAACTCAAGAAGCTGGCTGCGGCACGCGCAGCTTACATAGTTTTCGTGCAGGCGGATATGGGCGATGCACCCGCGATCGCGCTGTACTCGAAGCTTGGGATTCGCGAGGATGTACTGCACTTCGATATCGCAATAGAAGGCGGCAATGGCGCTGCATGACAACCGGTTGCAGCGGACGGTATCCGCAGGCGGTCCGCCGCTGAACCGGAGCGTTGGGCGCTGCAGTTCGTGGCATACGATCAGTGAGGTGTCGACCATGTCGCTGAGCATCAACGATTTCAAGGTGTACATGCCCGCGAAGGATTTCGAGCAGTCGAAGCGGTTCTACGCTGCACTCGGGTTTGCGATGTCCGAGGGATGGGGCGGCACGGCCGAT
>JBOHST010000106.1:0-6785 GCA_050733375.1 Gemmatimonadales bacterium | reverse complement strand
GCCTACCTCGCCGACGGGCTCACCGACGAGATCATTGCGCGCTTAGGACAGATCGAGCGCCTGCAAGTGAAATCCCGCACCGCAGTCGCCCGCTACCGCAACGCGACGCTGGACCCCGGGTTCCTCGGCCGCACGCTCGGCGTGGTCTACCTCGTCAACGGTACGGTACGACGTGGCGCAGGGCGCCTGCGCGTGACAGTAGAGCTGGTGCGTGCCGCGAGCGGCAACCGGCTCTGGGGACAGCAATACGATCGAACCGACGCTGATCTGCTCGCGATCGAGGAGGACATCGCGAAGGCGGTCGTTACGGCCATCGCCGGCCGGCTCGCGCCGGCAGAGCGGGCGTCGCTCGCCGTGCGTCCCACGCGCAGCGCAGCCGCTTACGACCATTACCTCCGCGGCAACCATGCGCTGGCCCAGCGCTCCCAAGCTGGCCTCGCCAGAGCCCTCGCCGAGTATCAAGCCGCCCTGCGACTCGATTCCACGTTCGCGTCCGCACTGTCCCGCATCGCCTACACATACGCCCTGTCCCTGGTCCTTGAGTGGCCCCTACGCGGCCTGCCACCCGAGAGCCTCCTGCAGCACGGCATGGCTACCGCCGACCGCGCCGTGCGGCTCGATTCGACGAGCTCGGACGCCTGGATGGCGCGTGGGTTTTGGCTCCAATTCCAAAACCCCGTGACGTTCCGCGGCGTGCGAGAGGCGCACGAGCGGGCCATCGCTCTTGACCCGGAGAACGATGAGGCGCACCACCAATACGGGGCGGCCTTGCTATGGCTTGGCAACGACTCGGCGGGGGAAGCCGCCTATAGTCGAGCGCTGAAGATAGACCCTGGACGCAGGAACACGCTGCGCTTCATGGCGTTGCTGCGATTGTTGCAGCGCGCGTACCCACAGGCAATCCGCTGGGCCGACAGCGCTGTGGCGCTGGACTCCACGTACCTACAGGCCTACCTAGACCGGGCGCGCGCGCACCGGTTGCTCGGGGACACGGCGGGCGCGAGACGGGATGCCGACGCTGTGCAGCAGTTCGCCACCGCCGGCACGAAACGCTGGACCGAAGTGGCGCGGGTGCTCGCTGACGCGGCTGCCGGTGACACGCTCGCGGCCCGCGCGCGCGCCGATCGGTTATATCAAGCAACAGTTGCTGGCGACTCGTCGGGCCCGCGCCTCCTGTTTCGAGAGAGCGCTTACTTGGCGATCGCGCTGGCCGTCGCGGGGGAGCCGGACCGCGCGCTCAGCACCCTAGAGAACGCGCGCCGCTGGGGCCTCCTGCTGGGAGGATTACTCCGTGCGCCAGAGTTCGATGCGATGCGTGATCAACCCCGTTTCCAGCGGCTGGTGGAGGAGTTGAAGCCATGAGCCATGGGTGCGCGACCGCGAAACCGCGAAGGATCAGATCTCCCAGTTGGAAAACAGCACCCCTTCGTTGATCGGACGCTCGGGATACCCGTCCAGGTGCATCCGCAGGTCGGTCCAGCGCACCTGGTAGCCGCGGGCGATCAGGGCCCGGAACGCCGGGTCGAACCGGCTCTGGCAACGGACCGCCACTCGGCGTAACCCGGCGTGGGCAGCGCTCGCCTCGACGGCCGCCAGCACGGCCTCGAACGCCGCCGCGTCGCGCGCCGCGAGCTTCAGGACCCGGAGCTCGTCGGAAATCCGCTCGGCCGCCAACGACGCCGAGTGCCACAGCGCGAACGCGCTCAGACCGTCGGCGCCCGGCACCAGCACTGTGTCGCCCAGCCCCAGGTCCGCGGTGAGCTGGATTTCCCGGGTGAAGTCGTAGCCGGGCGCCAGCGACTCGACCAGCGCATGGGCGGCCGTGAGCGCCTCGTCCCGCGCCGGCGGAGCCAGGCGGGACAGCAGGCCGGGGGCGCTCCCGCCGCGGCGGCGCACCGCCAGCTCCCGCGTCATGGTCAGCGTGAGGTGCCCAGGCAGAAAGCCCAGGTGCGCGTAGAACCCGATGTTCTCGACGGTGCGCGGCATCGTCTCGAGACCGAGCGTGGTGACGCCGTGGTCGAGCAGCCACTCGGTGGCGGCCAGAACGATCGTCTTCCCCACGCCGGAGCCCTGGCGATCGACCCGCACCGCCAGCGGTCCCATCCATCCTTCGGAGCCGCAGCGGTGGGCGACGTTGAACGCGACGAGGCGCCCGTCCTCGTCGTGCCACAGCATCGCCCCTTCGCCCGCGTCGCGCAGCGCGTAGCTCCAGACACGCGGGTTGAGCGGCGGCACGCGGACGCCCACGAGGCCGTCACGGCGGTAGCGGTCGGTAAACGCCTCCGCGAACAGCCGGTTCAGCGCCTCGATGTCGCGCTCGCCCGCGGGAAGCGGGCCGTCCACCCGCCGCTCAGGCAGCCACGCCCGCATCGAGCCCTCCCGCGCCCAGGGTCGCTGTTTCATCGCGCACCACGCTCACACCGCGGGCGGCATCGTACTCCACTTTGATCACGCGGTCCAGCCCCTCGCGGATCTGGTCGATGTGGGTGATCAGGATGACCTGCGGGAACCGGTCGCCGAGCCGCCGCAGCAGGGTCAGGACGTGCTGGCGGCGCGACTCGTCCAGCGAGCCGAACACTTCATCGAGGACGAGCAGCGACAACGGCTGCCCCGCCCGCTCGGCGATCATCTGGGACACCGCGAGGCGCAGCACCAGGTTGGCGAGATCCTCCTCGCCCCCCGAAATGACCTGCTTCGGCACGCCGTCGTCCACGACCGTCAGAGTGTAGTCCTCGGTGAGGTCCACCGTATCGTAGCGCCCGTCGGTCAGGTCCGCGAGGAAGCTCGAGGCCAGCTCGGCGATTTCCGGGCGCATCGTGGCGTTCAACTCTGCCCGCAGGTCCGAAAACGCCCGGTCCAGCTCGTCATGCAACCGCCGGCGGCCCTTCAGCTCGTCAATCTCCCGCTCGCGCACGGCGCGCTCGGCGAGGCGACGCTCCGTCTCCGCCACCACCTCCTCGGCGCGCGTGAGCGCTCCCCCCGCCTCCACCGCCGCCAGCTCGGCTTCCCGCAGCACGCCGGTGGCGCGGTCAAACCGTACCTTCGCCGCGCGGAACTTTTCCTCCGAGAACCCTTCGGCCCGGATCGCCGCGGCGAGCTGCTTCGCGTGCTGCTCGCGTCGCGATAAGCTCTGTTCGGCCTGCTCGGCCTCCTTGACCAGCGCCTCGGCCTGCTTCGCCCTCGCCTCGAGCACCGCTGCTTCTCGTGCCAGCGGCTCGAGCGCCGTCAGCTCCGCGCGCACCGCGTCATGCCGCGCCTGATCGTAACCGGTGGGCCGCGCCGAGAGCTGCGCTTCGAGCTCGGCCACCCGGCGAGCCTCGGCGTCACGCCGCGCGATCGCCCGCAGCCGCTCCTCCGCCTGGGCGCGTAGCTCCCCTGCTCGCGCGCTCGCCTGGAGGCCTTCGTCCCGCAGGGCATCGCGCGCCGTTTCGGCCGCGACCACAGCCTCGGGCGGCTCGGCCAGCTGCTCCACCCGCTGCTTGAAGAAGTTGCCGTTGATGGTGATGTCCTCGAGTTGACGGTCGAGCACGCCGAGCACGGCTGCGTACTCGGCGCCGAGGGGGCGCAGGCACGTGGGGCATACGCCTTCCGGTCCGAGCTCCGCGATCCGGTCACGTTGCTCCTTCACGTCCCGCCACTGCTCGCGCAGCTGCTGTCGTTTGGTCTCGGCATCCTGGCGATCGCGAGCCCACGCCGCACGCTGATCTCCCATCTCCCGCTCGGCGGCGAGCAGTCGTTCGGCCAGCGCTCGCGCCTCCCCCTCGGCCCGCTCGAGCGCCGCCGCCGCCACCTCGAGCTCGCCGATGCGACGGTCGCCTTGCTCGCGCGATCGCGCCAATTCGGCGAGGTGCCCCTCGTCGGCCCGCCGCGCCGCCTCCTCGCGCTGCAGACGCTCGAGCCGCCCGAGCTCTGCTTTCAGCTTCGCATGCGGCCGCAATTCGATCGACAGCTTTTCCAGCTCTCCGCGCGCGGCGAGCGATTCCGCCAACTCCTTGTCCAGACGCTGGAACTCTTGCCGCGCCCCATCGGCCGCGTGCTCGGCCATCGCCCGCTCACTGTCGAGCGAGCGGATCCGGTCGCGGCGCTCCTCCCACTCCTTCCAGCGTGGCTCCTCCTTGGCGAGGGCCTCCGCGGTGGCCCGCTGCGCGGCGCGCGCCTGCTCGGCCGCCTGGCGCGCGCGGTCCAATCGACCACACACTTGCGCCCGCTCTATCTCGAGCTGGCCCTTGTCCGGCAGCCCCGCCTCCAACCCCTTCAGGACGTTGGCGACGTCGTTGCGTCGCTCGCGCACCCGCTCCTGCGCCACTTCGAGCCGCTCGTACCCCAGCACCCGCGCGAGGAACGCCGCGCGCTCCGTCTTGCCCTTCAACCCGGCCATCACCGCGAGCTCTTTCTGCCCCGTGAAGTACGTGTTGAAGAACTCGTCGTGGGACATCCCCAGCACGCGCTCGAGTTTTTCGGAGACCGCCTTGAGCGAGTTGGCCACGACCTGCCCGTCCTGGCGCAGCTCCGCCCCATAGAGCGTGCGGGTGACCGCGTATCCGTGCGCGCCGAGCTGGAACTCGAGCGCGACTTCCACCCGCGACCGCCCCGGGGCGCCAAACCGTCGGATCGATTCCTTGTCGCCGCGCACCGCCTGGACGCCGTAGATCGCCCAGGCGATCGCCTCGAGCAGCGTCGTCTTCCCCGACCCGTTCGGGCCCACGATCCCCGTGATCCCCGGGCCGAACGCGATCTCGGTCTCCGCGAATTGCCGGAAGTTCTCGAGCCGCAGTCGCTTCAGCTCCATCAGGCCGGCTCTCCACTGCCCGCCTGCTCCACATACTCGACGCCGGTCTGCACGAATTCGTCGCGCGGCACGTCGGCGTCGAGCAGCCGGCGGGACAGGAAGTCGCGCACGGTCTCGGTGAGCGTCTGGCGGCGCGCCGGCGCCCCCACACCGATGTGGTAGCGCGCTTCGGGCCGGCGCAGGTCCAGCTGGAAGTGCAGCGCGCGCGCCTTGAAGGCGCGGATCGCCTGATGGTCGAGGTCGTGTGCCGTGGCTCGCGCCACGTCCCACACCAGCAGCCGCACCACGTTGCCGTCGATCGCCGGCTTGGCCGTGCGCACCGCCTCGGCGATCTTCTCGTCCAGCTGTATCGCCGTGAGACCGGCGCCGTGGATCGGCTCGAGCTCGATGTGTCGCCGCGCCGGCGCCACGGCGCGGAAATGCACCCGCGCCCCCGGGAGATCCACGAGCAAGTACCCTTTGCCCACCCGGCCGCGCTCCCGTTCGTCCTGCAGCTGGCCCCACGGGTTGGGCGGGAGGTATTCGAGCGCGCCGGCGTACCAGGCGTTCGGAAACACCTCGTGGGCGACGTGAAAATGGCCCAGCGCGACGTAGTCCCATTGCGCCGCGGCGAGCTCGTCCGGGCCGAGGAGCGCACCACCGTATTCCATCGTGCCGCGCGCCTCGCCGAGCGCCTGGTACTGGAAGTGCGTGAGCAGCACGTTGAGGGTCGGACCGCCGCGCTCCGGCCGCAGCGCGGGGGGCTCGGCGCTCATGAGCGCCTGGTGCGGAACCGCGAGCACCGCGCAGTCGAGCTTCGGAAACACGAGCCGGCGCGGGGTGTCGATCACCACCTCGGCGCCGGCCGCTTCGTACAATCTGAAGATGCTGCCGGTCTCCACCGTCCGGGGCGTGTCGTGGGTACCGGCCAGCAGAATGACCGGAGCATCGGGAAGCCCGACGCGAATGCGTTGCAGCTGCTGGAAGAGGAACAGGATCGCGGGGTTGGTGGGGCGAACGGAGTGGAAGATGTCGCCCGCAAACACCACCAGATCGGGACGCTGCTCCAGCAGATCGTCCACCGCGCGCGAGAACGCCAGGGCGACGTCCGCTTCGCGCTGGTTCGCGCCCTTCGGAGTTTGGCGGTCGAACTGGCGAAACCCAAGGTGGAGGTCGGCGAGGTGGGCGAGTTTCATTCGATCAGGGCCCGGCCTCCCGCAGCTCGATCGTCCCCTGCTGATCCACGCGCAGCGCCATCCCCTGCGCTCCGAAAAGGCCGCCGGTCACATTGACCCGAATCGTGCCGCCGAGGGAGGCGGTGACGGCCGCACCACGGGTCAGCGAAAATCGCTGCTCGCCATTCAGCGCTCCCCGCACGACGAGGGTGATCGGCTGTCCCCCCATGGTGAACCGCAACGGGCGCTCGGGGAGGCTCGTCTCCGCCGTGTAGTGCACGGTCGTGTCCGAACCGGTCACCAGGATCTCACGCACCGTGAGCGTCGTCGTAGCGGTGATCGGTGCGCTCCCGGGAATCTGGCCGAACGGCAGCTCCACCTGGTTTGTCCAGCGGTCTCCGGGCCCAACCGGCTCGTCGGGGAACGGCACGGCCGCAGCCCGGAACCCGAGCAGCACCTGGTCTCCCACGATCGAGGGAAGCCGGTCCAGTGCCGAGAAATCGTTGCGCACGATGCGCTGCCGGTCGTCGAACACGCTCGTCAGACGCACGCCGCGCAGCCGCCGGGCCGCGTCCACGGCGGCCTCCGGACTGAGCATCGGACTCCCGACCCGCGCGGAATCGAGCAGTGTCGCCACCGACACGTCGCCGGCCGCGGGAGCCGCGATGGTCTGGGTGAACGCGAGCGTCAAGGTGTTCGACGGGGCCGAGTCCGCGCCCACCCCATCGGGCGCAAACCGGGAGGTTTGATCGAGCACGTACTGATATGTCGCTCCCGCGGGCGGATGATAGCGCAGCAGGATCTTGGTGGTGATCGGCGTAGGCGCCGGCTTGTCCGCGCCT
>JBOHST010000105.1:0-4465 GCA_050733375.1 Gemmatimonadales bacterium | reverse complement strand
GCATGACGTCGGCGATGAAAAACGCCCGCTACGTGGCCGACTTCCTGGTGCAGCACCCCAAGATCGAGAAAGTCTACTATCTCGGCCACCTCCGGGAGGGCGAGCCCCAGCACGACGTGTATCGCCGGCAGTGTTTGAGCCCGGGGGCGATGGTGTCGTTCGAAGTTCGCGGCGGTGAGGCCGAGGCGTTCCGGTTCCTCGACGCGCTACGACTCGTCAAGCTGGCGGTGAGCCTGGGCGGGACGGAGTCGCTCGCGGAGCACCCCTTTTCCATGACGCACGCCGACGTCTCACCGGAGGCGAAACACACGGCGGGGATTACAGATCGAATGATCCGCCTCTCGGTCGGTATCGAGCATCCGAACGACACGATCGCGGACCTGGCGCAGGCGTTGGAGCAGGTGTGACGCGCGGCATGCCCTGGGTGGTGTACATACTGCGCTGTGGCGACGGCTCGCTCTACACCGGGGTCACGAACGACCTCCACCGGCGTCTCACGGCGCACCGCGCGGGGACGGGCGCCCGCTACACCCGCGCGCGGTTGCCGGTGCGGCTCGTGTATCGCGAGGCACGCGCCACGCAGGGATCGGCGCTCCGCCGTGAGGCGGCGATCAAACGATTGCCGCGGGCGGCGAAGCTCGCACTGCTGGTGGCCGCGCCGTGAGCCTGCGCCGGCGCGACGTCATCGCCGCGGTGTTCGCGCTCGCGGTGGCCGCGTTCTGCGTGCGCCTGGGAGTCTGGCAGCTGGCCCGCCTGGAGGTGCGCCGCGCCCGCAACGCCGAGATCCTCGCGGCTCGCAACCAGCCGCCGCTCGAGCTCAGCGGGCAGGGCGTCACGGCCGACGAAGCGCACGATCGGCGCATTCATGCGCGCGGGATCTACGACTGGACGCACGAGCGCGTGTGGCCCGGGCGCACCTGGGAGGGAGCGCCGGGAGTCGCCCTGCTCACCCCGCTGCGGCTCCCCGACGGCTCAGGAGTGTTCGTCGATCGGGGTTTCGTGCCCTCGCCGGATGCCCGGCGCGTGAATCATGCGGCATGGCGCGAGCCCGACACGGCGGACCTCGTGGGACTCGGCCTCGCGGCGCCGCGGGACCGGGGCGACGTGAACCCCGCCGCGCTGGCCGATTCGGTGCCGTATCCCATCCTCCCGTTCGTCGTACAGCTGGTTCCCGCCGACTCGCGCGGCGCGAGTCCGACGCCGTTGCGCTGGCGGGCGGTTACACCGGACAACGGCCCGCATTTGGCATACGCGATCCAGTGGTTCAGTTTTGCGGTGATTGTGGTGGTAGGGACGGGATTTTTGCTCAGGCGACAGGTGATCGACATGAATGACGTACGGAAGAAGGCGTATGGAGCGAAGCCGTAAGGAAAAAACGTGGGTCCTGAGCTTACGGGTCATCCCTACGGCTTTCGCTTGACGTCTTTTCCATACGCCTTCATCCTTACGCGTCTCGCTTTCCACTCCATCGTCCTACCTGGAGCCATCTCATGCGCCGAGTGTTGTCCGCGACGCTCTTCGCCGCCGTCATTCCTCTGGTTTCCATCCGCGCTCCCGGCGGAGCAACGGGTGCGTCGCATTGGGCCCCCGACACGACCCGGGATACCACGAAGAAGAACGATTCGCTGCCGCTGACCCCCACCCGCACGGTGTCCTTCGACGTTTCCGAGGGGACCTGGCTGTCGCTGGACCTCTCCCCCGATGGACAGACGATCGTGTTCGAGCTGTTGGGAGACCTTTACACGTTGCCGGCGACGGGCGGCACGGCCACGCTCATCTCGTCGGGGCCGGCCTTCGACACCCAACCCCGCTATTCACCTGACGGCAAGCGGATCGTATTTCTCAGCGACCGCTCGGGCTCCGAGCAGATCTGGACCTGCGACGCCGGCGGCACGAACCCCACGGCGCTGACCAAGGGTGGCGCCCATCTGTACGCGAGCCCCGAGTGGACTCCGGACGGCAACTTTATCGTCGCGTCCCGCACGACCGGCGTGCTGGGCAGCGTGTACGAGCTGTGGCTGTATCACAGGAGCGGCGGTTCGGGGACCGCGATGATCAAGGCGACGGGTGGTGGCCCGGGCAGCGGACCGTTTCGCGGTCCCGGATGGAATACGCTCGGCGCGGCGTTCGGCCCCGATCCGCGCTACGTGTGGGTGTCGCGCCATCGCGGCGGATTCGGGTATGACTTGAACTTCCCGTTGTGGCAGGTGGCGATCTACGACCGGCAGACCGGCAAAATCTTCGATCAGACGGACCTGTACGGCAGCGCGATGCGGCCCATCCCGTCGCCCGACGGCAAGTGGCTGGTCTACGCGACGCGCTATGACGCCGAGAACGGTCTCCGCTTGCGTAACCTCGCGACGGGCGACGAGAAGTGGCTGGTGTACCCGGCGACCCGCGACGATCAGGAATCGCGTTACACCCGTGACCTGATGCCCGGGAGCGCGTTCACCCCGGACTCCAAGACGCTGATCACCACCTACGGCGGCAAGCTCTGGCGCGTCGACATTGCATCGGGGCAAGCGACTGCGATCCCGTTCACCGCCCACGTCGAGCAGCGGCTGGGGCCACTGGTCCAGTTCCATAACCGCGTGGACACGGGTGCCGTGCGGGTGCGCCAGATCCGGGACACCCGGCTCTCGCCCGACGGCCAGCGCATCGTGTTCAGCGCGCTCGACAAGCTGTACGTGATGGACCTTCCCACCGGGACGCCGCGCCGGCTCACCGACGACACGGTGCACGAGCAGGCGCCGGCGTGGTCGCCGGACGGGCAGTGGGTGGCCTACGTTACCTGGTCGTCGAATCAGGGCGGCGCCCTGATGAAGGTCCGGGCCGACGACAGAGCCCGGGCGCGCCTCGTGCCGGACCCGGCGTTCTTCGACTCCCCGGTCTGGTCGCCCGACGGGCAGCGCGTCGTGGCGGTGAAGGGGCCGCGCCAGCCGCGCATTAGGGAGCGCTTCGGACCGGGGTACGACCTCGTGTGGGTGCCGGCGGCCGGTGGCACGCTCACCCGCATCAGCCCGTACGACGGCGTGGGGCGACCGCACTTCGCTCGTGACGCGGGCCGGATCTACTACCACGCCGGGCCCGAGGGACTCGTCTCGGTGCGGTGGGACGGCACCGATCGGCGCTCCCACGTCAAGGTGAACGGCTACACCTACCCGGGGCAGGGCTCCGAACCCAATCCGGCGGGGGAGATCATCATCAGCCCCGACAGCGACCGGGTGCTCGCGCTGCAGGGCAACAATGTCTACATGGTCACGGTCCCGCTGGTGGGCGGCGAAACGCCGACGATCAATGTGTCCGATCCGTCCTCGGCGTCGTTCCCGGTCAAACGGCTCACCCGCATCGGCGGCGACTTCATCGGCTGGAGCGCGAACGGCCGTCTCGCCACCTGGTCCATCGGGGCCAGCTTCTTCCGCTACGATCCCGTGGTCGCCGATTCAGCCGCCAAAATCAAGGCACGAACCGATTCGATCCGCGCCGACTCCCTGAAGAAGGCCGAGGCGGACAGTACCAAGCCGAAACCCGACTCGGCCGCGAAGGCGAGGGTCGACTCGCTCGCCAAACTGCCGGCCTACGAAGCGTCGCGCATCGACGTCTCGATTCGCGTGCCGCGCGACGTGCCACGCGGGTCGGTGCTCCTCCGTGGCGCCCGCATCGTCTCGATGAAGGGCGAGGAAGTGATCGACGGAGGCGACCTGGTGGTGACGGGAAATCGCATCGGTTGCGTCGGGGCTGCGGGCGCTTGTCCGGTCCCCGCCGGCGGCCGTGTGATCGATGTCGCGGGGAAGACCATCATCCCAGGCTTCATCGACGTGCACGCGCACCCGTGGGCCACCTGGGGCGTCCACCAGACGCAGGTGTGGAAGTACCTCGCGAACCTCGCCTGGGGCGTCACCACCACGCGCGATCCGCAAACCGCCACGACGGACGTGCTCACGTACGCCGATCAGGTCGAGGCGGGCGAGCTGCTCGGCCCGCGCGTCTATCACACCGGTCCCGGCGTCTTCTGGGATGAAAACTTCCAGAACCTGGACGATGCGCGGAACGCGCTCCGGCGCTACAGCGAGTTCTACCACACCTACTGGATCAAGCAGCACATGGGGACCCGCAAGCAGCGGCAGTGGCTGATCATGGCGGCGCAGGAGCTGGGCCTCATGCCCACGACCGAGGGCGGGCTCGACTTCAAGCTGAACCTCACCGAGGCGCTGGATGGCTATCCGGGACACGAACACAGCTACCCGATCATGCCGCTGTACCAGGATGCGGTGGGGTTGATCGCCCAGTCGGGGATCGCCTACACGCCGACATTGCTCGTGTCGTACGGCGGACCCTTCAGCGAGAATTACTTCTACGAGCGGTACGACATCCACGACAACGCGAAAATCCGACGCTTCGTGCCCCACGAGGAGATCGATCAGCGAGCCGAGCGGCGGTCCTGGTTCCGCGAAAACCAATACGT
>JBOHST010000104.1:0-12293 GCA_050733375.1 Gemmatimonadales bacterium | reverse complement strand
ACTTTCTCTCGGCGACGCTGGCCGGGATTCTGTTGTAACCGGCCCTACGCCGTGGCGGGGCGCGGCGGCGTCGCCTTCCGGAAACGACGTGCGATCCACCATCCGGCGGCGTGCTTGATCGCATTGCTCCTCCCCGTTCGAGTGCACAAGTTCCCCGGGCATGAGAGACGTGGATCGCGGGCTGGCTTGCACACGCGGCCACGCAGTGGCCACGTCCGTCCGGGCGGTTGCGGTATATCCCGAACAACCGTGAACCCCTATCCCGTGAGGTTGCCGTGAGAACCGTCCGCCGTGTGGTCGCCTGCAGTGCCCTGTTGCTTGCGGGTGTCCCGATTGCAGGTGCTTCCCAGGCGACGGCGTGCCTGGCTGTCGCCGCGCATGTGGACAGTGGCTACCAGGCGACGATCGCGGCGGCGCGCCAACTGGTGTGCGACAGCCTCGCCCCGTCGATTCCCGGGTTGCAGGTCGCGGTGGCGGTGGATGGCCGACTGGTGTGGTCCGAGAGTTTCGGCTACGCGGACGTCGAGCGTCGCGTGCCGGTCACGCGCACGACGCTGTTCCGCATCGGCAGCGTATCGAAGCCGCTCACCGCTGCGGCGGTGGCGCGGCTGGTCGACGCGGGCAAACTCGATCTCGACGCCGCGGTGCAGCGGTACGTGCCGTCATTCCCGCTGAAGCCGTGGCCCATCACGACTCGCGCGCTTGCTGGTCACCTCGCCGGCATCCGTCACTACCGCGGCGCGGAGTTCGTGCTGAACCAGAGCTACGCGTCCGTGACCGAGGGACTCACCATCTTTGCGGACGACTCCCTGTTGTATGAGCCGGGGACGCGTTTCTCCTACTCGAGCTACGGCTGGAACCTGATCTCGGCGGTGGTGGAAGGCGCGTCCGGAGAGGGTTTCCTGCGCTACATGAGCACGCACGTGTTCGGTCCGCTGGGGCTCGCCCACACGGCGCCGGACCGCGCCGACAGCCTGGTTCCCGACCGCACGCGGTTTTACGATCGCGATAGCGCAGCCGGCTTCGTGCCGTCGTCGCCGGTGGACAACAGCTACAAATGGGCAGGAGGTGGATTTCTGTCCACCGCCGAAGACCTGGTGCGATTCGGCTCGGCCCTGCTGCGCCCGGGGTTCGTGCAAGCGGCGACGCTGGACCTGTTGTTCACCTCGCAGCGCACCCGCGCCGGGCAGGCGGTCGGGTACGGCATCGGGTGGTTTGTCTCGACCGACACTCTCGGCCACCGGCTCGCGTTCCATGGAGGGGGCTCGATCGGCGGCACCACCGCCTTCGGGGTGGACCGCGACTCACGTGTCGTGTTCGCGATCACTTCCAACCTGACAGATGCCCAGCTCGGTCCGGGAAGGCAGGTCCGGCTCTTGTTCGACCGGGCGGCGACTCACTGAGATTTGGTTGCCTTCCAGCGCTTCACGTCGAACACCCCGGAGGGGAAGACCGGATTGACCGTCACGTCCGCGTACTCCTCGAACCAGCGGCGCTGCCCGTCGATGAGGAACAGGACTTCGATGGCGACCCATCCCCCGCCGAAGGCGGTGTACCGGTTGAACTGCGATTCGCTGACGCGGGTCGTGTCGCGACGCACCGGCTCGAGCATCCGCACGAACAGCAACCGTTCTTTGTCCACCCAGAACTGCCGGGTGCGCAGATCGCCCGGTTTCGCCCCCACGACGTAGACCGGACGACCCTGCCACGTGTCTTCGTGCACCGTGGACAGGTCGAACCCGATTTGGCCGAGCTGCGCGACGGTCCGTTCGACGGGTTGCGCGTACACGTCGAAGCCGAGGACCATGAGCGGGTGAATGAACGCGGTGGCCTGGGACAGCGTGTCGCCCTGGAAAACGAATTGCGAGTCGCGAGTGAACAGCAGTCCCCCGTCCGGGGAGAACCCGGGCCCGTCGCGAAAATCGATGCGCAGCGTGCCGGGAATCGCCGCGCGCTCGAACCAGGTCGAACGCTCCAGGCTGTCACCGGGCAGGTAGGCGGTATTCCGCTGCAGGAAGCTCAGCGTCTGGTACCACTTGCCGGCATAGCGGTCGTGCATGGCCCGGACCACGTCCTGGCCGGTTTTCGGATCGTCGCCGGCCAGCAGGGCGGCGAGCAGAACGAGCTCGGGTCTCACGATGGTTCCCTCCGGGAAAGCAGTGGACCGCCTCCGTCAGCCTGACCCGTCGCGCCTCACGGCTGCAACCGGTAGCCGGCCTTGCGGGCCGTCAGGATGTGGCTCGGGGCCTGGAGGTCGTCTTCCAGCTTGCGGCGCAGCTCGGCCACGTGCGTGTCCACCGTCCGGGAGAGCACCGCGGCGCTGTATCCCCATACCTCGGTGAGCAGCTCGATGCGGGTCGCCACGGCGCCGCGCCGCCGGATCAGCGCGATCAGCAGCTCGTACTCTTTGGGCGTGAGCGCCACGGGTTGACCGCGTCGCAGCACGGTACGGGACGCGCAGTGGACCTCGACGTCGCCGAAGCGCTCCACCAGCGGCTCGGCGGGCTCGGCGCCCGCCGTGGTGACGGTGGCGCGTCGCATCAACGCCTCGACGCGCGCCAATAGCTCCAGCACGCCGAACGGCTTGGTGACATAGTCGTCGGCGCCGAGGCGGAGGCCGCGCACCTTGTCTGCTTCCTCGCCGCGCGCGGTCAGAATCAGGATGGGGGTCTGGCGTCCCTCCTCACGCAACGCGCGGAGCACGCGGTAGCCGTCCATGCCGGGCAGCATGAGGTCGAGGATGATGAGGTCGGGTCGGCCGCCGCGGGCCCGCACCAGGCCCTTGGGGCCGTCCTCGGCGACCTCGACCTCGTAGCCTTCGATCTCGAGGTTGTTGCGCAGGCCATACGCGAGGTCGCGGTTGTCTTCGATGACGAGTACGCGCTTCATGCGTCGACCCGCGAGGCGATGGGTTCCCGGTGGCCGGGCGCGGCAGCCGGACCGGGCGCCAGCCCGTTCCCGGCCGGGATCTCGATGACGAATCGCGCGCCGCCGCCCGGCGCGGCTTCGACCCAGGCGCGCCCCCGGTGCAGCGCGGCAAGCTCGCGCACCACCGACAACCCGATCCCGGTCCCCGCGACCGTCGAGCCGCGGTCGCGCTCCAGCCGCCAGAACTGGTCCCAAATATGCTCCCGATCCGCCGAGGGGACGCCCGGTCCCTGGTCCTGCACCCACACGCGCGCGCGATCGCCGACCTGCGGATCGATCCCGACGGTCACCGTCTGGCCGTCGGGGCCGTATTTCACGGCGTTATCGAGCAGGTTGAGCAGCATCTGGCGCAGCGCGCCCTCATCCACACAACCCACCACGCCGTCCGCCAGCGACGTGCGCAATCGCACCTGCCGCGTCTCCGCCAATGGCGTGAAGCTCTCCACGACGGCGCGCACCAGGGGACCGAGCACCGCCGGCGCGGGCGCCACGCGCAGCGACTGCCGCTCGGAGCGGGAGAAATGCAGCAGATTCTCGACCAGGTGGGTGAGGCGGCGCGCCTCCTGGTCGATGATTTCGAGCGAGCGGTGGCGCTCTTCCTCCGAGCGCACCCGCCCCAGCACCAGCGTCTCGGCGAACATGCGGATTTGCGCCAGCGGCGTGCGCAGCTCGTGCGAGACGCCGGAAACGAAATCGGTCCGCAGCGCGGCCAGCTCGGTCTCGCGGCGCAGTTGATACAGCGCGATGACGATCAGGCCGGCCGTCAGGCCGAACAACGTGAACAGCAACGGGAGGCGCGACTTCGGCAGCCCGCCGATCACGAGCCGTCCCGCGAGATCGGGTCGCAGCGACGCGTCTACCTGGAGCCCGGCGACGTAGATCCCCAGCGTGTCGTGGCCATTGATGCTGGAGACGTATTGCTGCGGCGTGCGATAGACGGCGACTCCACGCGCGTCGCGCACGACCACGGAGCCGATGGAGTCGAGCGCCACGCCCCCGGTCAGCACGCCGGGGATCAACGGGGAGCTTTCCGCCACGTGATCGAAGTATGGTTTCAGCGCCTCGATGTCCGCCACGACGCCGAGCACGCGGGTGCGTGCCGCGACCGGGTCGTGCGGCAGCCCGAACACGACGACGGCACGCTCGTCGCCCGGCCCACCGATCAGCGATGCCAAATCTTCCTTGGGCGGGAGGCGGCGCACCTGCGCGGCGACCGTGTCGGCGAGCCAGCGCCCCCATTCGGGTCCCGGGGACTTGCCCGCGAACGTGATGTCTCGTTTGGGGAGATCGAGCTCGAAGGTGTAGCGCACGCGTCGCCGGAATGCGAGCGACATCGTGTCTTCCGAGGGCTTGAGCTGCCCCGGTGTGGGAAGCCAGCCGAGGTGGTCGCGCGTGTAGTCCAGAGCCTTCAGCGTGGGCATGAAGGCATAGTAGTACAGCCCCTGGATCGATCGACCGGCGAAGCGGGCGGCGGCGTAGGCGGAATAGTCACGCAACACGCGCTCGGCCTGCGCTTTCTGATACTGCGATGCGCCGAACGCCTGCAGCGCGAGGACCACTGCGAAACCCAATGCCAGCACGAGCAGCGCCGTGATGTACGCGGCGCGCGGTCGCCGACGGCTGGGCAGCGGGAACCTCATGGCCCTCTCATGGTAGCCGAGCGACGCGGAGTCGGTGAGTGCTTCACGATTTCCTGACACGCCGCTTGCGCAGTGTCCACCTGCCGAGCCCGCCACGCGGGCAGATTGGCGGCGTCCAGCGGAACCCACGTACCCTCGCGTGGTATGCAACAAGCCGCCGCGACGGCCGCAGGGTGAACGCAAAAGAAGTGACGGTCGTGGAGCGAGGTGTGACGGCCACCTCACCCGACCGGCCAGCCCGGCGAGCTACCGGCGCCGGGTTTGGTTTTTCTGGGAGCCGGCAGTCATCAGCCATCAGTCATCAGTCATCAGTCAATCAGTCATCAGTCATCAGCCATCAGTCATCCTGTGATGTTCCTGGCTGACGGCTGACTGCTGACGGCTCCTCACCGCACGTCCGCGTCGAACCGTCCGGTGAGGATCCGCCCCTCCCGCTTGACCTGCACCCAGATACGATAGGTCCCTGGCTTGGGAAAGGCGTAGGGGAAGGACACGATCCCGGATGCGACTCCCGGCATCGGTCCCATGCGCATCGCCTGACGCTCCGTGGCGGTGATCCGCGTGCCGAGCCGGCCGCGGACGGTATCCTCCGGCTCTCGCATCGCGTACACCTGCTGCGCAGCCATCGCGATCGTCCCGGCGGGATGCAGATGGACGAACACCGAGCCGTCGTCCCGGGTGATCACCGCGTGGCTCGGCATCCCCAAGTACGGTTCTAGCGTCGCAGGCAGGCCATTGGGCCCCGTCACCGCGAATCGCAGCTCGACATCCTGGCCCGCCACGAGTGGCGCGGAATCCCGCACCCAGGCCATCGCGGCCCCATCTTCCAATTGAATCGTCGGCTGACGGCTGACGACTGACGGCTGATAGCTGCCGTCCGACGACGGACGAGTCTCCCACCACGAGTCGTCGGGATCGGTCGGTCGCCACAACGTGCCGCCGGCCGGAGCGGTCACCGAATCGAGCAGCGTTTGCGTGAATCCGCTTTCGTGTACTACGTCGGCGTATAGTCGGTAGTCTCCTGGGGGAAGCGTGGGGAGCGCCGCCTCGAACGTGCTGGAGTCGAGCATCAGGGGATGGAGGTGGGCCAAGGCCCCGAGATCCTGTCGCACCAGAAACACGTGCATCAGCTTGCCGTGATCCGGGATGAGCGGCGAGTACCGCCGGCCGAGCCATTCGGAATCGGTGATGGCGAGCCGGAGCGCCGGCGCTCCATGCGGTGCGGCAACCGTCGAGGCTACCTGCATCGGTTGGTACAGGCTCAGCAAATGGCTGGCGTCCGCGCCATCCCACCAGCGTTTGCCGCCGTACACGCCGAGGCCGAGCAGCAGGAGCGCCGCGACCCGCACCCACCACGAACGGCGCCGGCGCGCCGCGTCCGGCTCTTCGCCAGGCGGCAGCACGCTTTCGCGGACGGCGGCGCCGACGATGGTCAGGGCGCCGATGAACAGCAACAGGCCGAGTCCGAGCAGTCCGGCGGCGAGCGGCGCAGCGAATCCCAGTCGCCGCGTCGCGATCGAGTTCACCGGAACGATGACGCTCCCGGAGCCGACCGTCCCGGCGACGTCCACGCGGATGCTGTAGGCGCCGCTCTCCATCAGCCACAGTTGCGCGCTGTACAATCGCGCATCGCCGGGCACGGGTTTCGCGCTGTCGGGCGGCGGCTCGAGCGCGGTGGGTCGGCCGCCGCGGAGCGGCAGCACCAACACGGAGCGCACCGCCTCCTGGGAAAGCACGCGCACCGAGATCTCGGCGAGTCCGGGCACGATCCCCGGGGGCCGGACGATCACCCGAACTTCGTAGGGACCGGCGGCGCCCTGAAAGACGGTGTCGGGACTGCCCACGTGCGCGACCGAAACCAGCGCGACGGCTGCGACCAGCAGCGTGCGCGCGAGCGGGCGGCTCATCGTCTCACGCGGGCCATCCATGCACCCCACCACAGGCCCACGCGCGCCGAGGCGACGGCCAGGCCCGCGGCCGTGACGACGCCGGCGATGGTAATCGGATCGGTTCGGACCCTCCAGAACTCGTAGCGCCAGGGACCCAGGCGACTGTTGTAGTCCCAGCGCTGCGCCCCGAACAGGAAATTCTCCGAGCGGGGACTGACAAGAAACGCCGCCGCGAACCATTGCACGAGGAGCAGCACGAGGATGAAGCCGATCCCCGCGAGCCCGGCGCGCGCCCAATCGCTCGCGGGCCCGCGACGGACCACCAGGTCGATCGCCAGGGCCGGGACGACGAGCAGGATCGGAAACGGCGGCGGGACGAAGTGGTCCAGCGCGTTGTAGATCGGGGCGAGCTTCGGCGTCGCCGGGAACAGCTGCAGGATCCAGATCATCAGCACGTTCACGGCGACGTAGGTCGCGGCCGCCGTGGTGGCGGGCCAGCGCAACGTCGAGGTGCGCGCGGCAGTCAGGAGCAGGATCGGAAAGGCCGCCGCGCAAATCTTGTAGTAGAGCGCGTTATGCGCGTCGTTCGGGAAGCCGATGTATTCGAACCCCATGATGGCGAGGGTGGAGACGAGCAGCCCAGCGGCACAGGCGAACATCACCCGGTAGGCACGGGCATGCGGGTCGTCGGCGGCCACGGTGTTCTGCCGCGCCGCGAGCAACAGCAACGCGCCGACCTGGATGCCCGTGAAACCGAGCGCGAGCAGGACGTGCGGCGGCGACAGCACCTTGACGTCGAGCCCGTAGGCGTTGTGCCACCAGTCGTCGAACGGGGCGGAGGTGATCATGGCGATCGCCCCCCAGATGCACACCCAGGCGCCGAGCGGTCCCCGGAACCCCCAAAACCGGACCGTCGCCGCTCGCTCCTCGGGCGTGCCGGCGAACGTCGTGCGCAGCACCAGCCACCCGCATGCCACCCCCGCCACGATGCCGCCCAGGTAGATCGCCAGGTGGGCCGGGGTCCAGAACGTGTCCCGCCCGATCGAGCGGTGCCAGGAGATGTCCCAGATGACGCCGACCACGACGGTAGTGGCGGCGAACAGGACGGCGCTCAGATGCCAGGGAATTCCGGTCTTACTCCTTCGAGTCCCGGTCAGTACGTCACCCTAAGCCGCTGCGGATTGCTACAGCTTCACTTCGATCGCCGCGCCGCGCTTGTAGCGGACGTAGAGCCACGCCATCGGGACGATGAGCAGTCCGGCGGCCAGAATCGTAAGGGCCAGCAGGACTGCCGCCAGCAGCACCCCCCGCTGCGACGTTTCGGCGGCCTCGAACAGCGCGGCGTCCTGCCGCGCCAGCAGCACGATCATCGCCTGGCGCGCCTTGTTGGTGGTCTGGGGGTCGACCGACGCGAGTCCTTCCAGGACCTGTTGGACGAGGTCCTTCTCTTGCGGTGAATCCAACGTATTGCTGAAGCGGGCGAGCTCCGCCTGGAGGCTGCCGCGGAGGCTGTCCCGCCCGACCACGGCTTCCGGCTGCTGGTAGATCGGGTCTGTGCTGGTCGCCATCGAGCGCCACACCTCGTAGCGGGCGCTGTAGCGGTGCAGCGTTTCGCTGGTGCGCGCGCCACGACTCACCGTGGCCGACGCGTGGGCCAGGGATTTGATGAGCAGCACGCCGATAACCAGGGCAGCCACGAGCGTTCCGGCACTGATCGACACCGCAATGCCCGGACGGATGAGCGTGTAGTCTTTCATCGCGATCGCGAAGGAGGACCGCGGCATCGACGAACGCGGTGGCAGGGGAGTGCTCATATCAGGCAGCCTTGGTTTCGGTTAGGTGTCCGACCCACGGTATCCGGCGCTCGCAGGGGTGTCAATACGCGTCCGGCCTCACCGCAACGCCGCGGTTAGGGCGCCCGCCGCGCGTCGCACCACGTCGGCGTAGCGCTCGATCGCCGCCGCTGCCCGAGCCGCCTCTGCCTGCGCTTCCGCCGGGCGCCGCAGCTCGAGCGCCTCGCGAACCCCGGGAATCGTCTTCACGCCATAGCCGGTGTAGGCACCGGGCGCGTAAACGAGGTGCCGGAACCAGGGCCGGCGCGGCAACCCACTGGAGTCGGTGAGGGCCTGCTCGCTCGCGGCGAGCAGCCGGTTCACCGCCGCGAGCGCCGGGCGCCGCCGGTTCGTCGCGGCGAGGCCGTCGATCCCCGCGCTCGCGCGGTCCCAGGCCGCGGCGGCGCTGTCCAACCGATCCAGGGCGGCGCGCAGCGCCGTGACGTCGAGACCCTTCGTGGTGTCGTTCTCGGCCGCGAGACGCACCAGCTCGTCGACGTACTTGCGGAACGTGCGCGCGGGAGCGCGGAACTCAAACGGCAGCACCGGAGCATCCGCCATCCGGAGCGTCGCGGTTGCCAGGGTCTGGGCTTCGGCCACCGCGTACACGTAGCCCGTGTCGAGGAAGCGCTCGTAGAACGTGTACGTGTCGTAGATCGAGTGATAGATCCCGCTGCGCGCCGCGCCGCCGTAACCGATGTTCAGGGAGGGGAGGCCCAGGTGATCGAGAAAGGCCGTGTAGTCCGACCCGGAGCCCAGCGCGCCGATCGTGAAGCTGGTATCCGACGTGGTGTCCTTCGGCCCGCGCTGCTCGCGCTGATGGGCGAGCAACGCGGCCAGCACGCTGCGGCCGCTCTTCGGGTCGGTGATGTCGCGGGCGACCTCCATCACAAACCGTTCCAGCGCATGGGACCCATCGACGTCGATCCAGCCCGCGCTGTTGGAGTCGGAGTTGTAGTAGACGACCGCCTTGGCCCGCAGTTCGTCGGCGTGCGCCTCGGCCCATTCGGTGGACCCGAGCAGTCCCCACTCTTCGCCGTCCCAGGCGGCGAAGACGATGGTGCGGGCCGGACGCCAGCCCGTTTTCAAGAGTGCCGCAACAGCCCGCGCCGTCTCACCGAGCGCGGCCTGGCCGGAAATCGGATCCTGCGCGCCGTTCACCCAGGCGTCGTGGTGGTTGCCGTAGATCACCCACTGATCGGGCCAGACCGACCCGGGGATCGTGGCGATCACGTTGTACAGCGGACGGGTCTGCCACTCGAAGCGGAGCGCGAGATGCGCCGTCGCCGGGCCGGGGCCCAGATGGTAGGTGATGGGGAGTGAACCGCGCCACGACTCGGGCGCGACCGGCCCCGTCATCGCGCGCAACAGCGGCAGCGCATCGCCGTACCCGATCGGCAACACGGGGATCTTGACGAGCGTCTGCGCCTCCGCCGGGGTGAGTCGCCGCCCGCCGGGTATCGATGCCCAGCCCGGCGTCAGCGGGTCGCCCGGGTGGAGCGGCATGTCCATCACGCTGCCGCGCTGCACGCCGCCCGCGGGCCGCATCGGGCCCGTGGGGTAAGGCTCGTCCACGAAGAATCCGTCGTCCCGGGGATCGGAATAAATGATGCAGCCGATCGCCCCGTGCTCCGCCGCTACCTTCGGCTTGATACCGCGCCACGACCCCCCGTAGCGGGCGATCACGATCTTCCCTCGCACGCCGATGCCCAGGCTATCGAGCACCCGGTAGTCCTCGGGTCGACCGTAGTTCACGTACACGAGCTCACCCGTCACGTCGCCGTCGGCCGAATAGGCGTTGAAGCTCGGCAGCTGGTCGGGCTGGCCGGTGGTCGGGTCCTGGGGCAAGGTGGGCTCGCGCAGCGACGCGGTAAACCGTTCTGGCGACACGAGTTCCAACGTGCGCGACAGCGGACGCGGCATCAACGCCTCGAACTGCTCGATGCGCGCGTCCAGGCCAAGCGCCCGAAACCGCGCCAGCAGCAGCCGGGCCACCTGATGCGACCGCTCGGTACCGGCTTCGTGTGGCACCGCCGAGAGCATCCGGACCAGGGCGCGCAGCGTGTCGCGGCTCGGCACGGCGCGCGCCACCGCCTCGCGCTGCGCCTGAGCGGCGAGCAGGCTCGTGGGGAACCCGCGGATCGGGGCGGGCATCGGTGCCTGCTGGGCCAGCAAGCCCGAGGAGCTCAGAAACGACAGGACGAGGAGAATCCGCATGACGACCGACTCACGACGTTGAGGGAACAGGTGACGCCAAGTTGCGCTCAGCACCTGCAACTTGGCGTCACGGCATTGAACCCGCTACCCGGCGTCCTATTGCACGGTCACCGTGCCCACCATGCCGGCCGTGAAGTTCGAGGAGTGGATGGTGCAGCGGTAGCGTTTCACACCCAGCACGACGCCGCTGAACGTGCGCGCATGGGATCCGGTGCCGATGGTGGCCGAATTGTCCATGCCGTCCTCGAACGTCACGTTGTGCAGGACCCCACCCGAGTTCCAGTTCCAGGTCACCGTCCCAGTCGCCGCAATCGGCGCATCGATAGGATTGAAAAAGTCGTTGCCCACCGTGACGGTCGCTGTGAGGGGTGCCGTGGTCGCGTTGGTGGTGAATGTGAGGGTACTAGGAATCGCGGCGGCGGTGGCGGTCGCGGTATGGGAACCTGCCGTGCCGCTCAGCGTCCGTGTGGCACTCGCCTGCCCGTTCGTGCCGGTCGTGTTCTGCAGCGGGCTGATCGTGCCGCCCCCGCCTGTCGTGTCCCAGGCGATCGTGACTTCAGATCTTGGGTTGCTGGCCCGGTCGCGCGCCGTCACGATGTAGGTCACGGTCGAGTTGATCACCCCGGTCGCCGGCTCCGCCGTCTTTTCAATCTGGAACACGTCTCCCGCCGTGGCGGTGGCTGTGAAGTTCACCGGATTGCCGCTCAGACCGGCGACCCGGGCCTGCGCCGTTTGCGCGCCGACGGAGGTGCCGAGGATCCGGTTGATGGTGGCGATGCCGCTCGCGTTGCTCATGCTGGTCGGAGCGGACACGGAACCACCGCCGGCGGCCGTCCAATTGACCGTTACCCCGGCAACCGGCGTGCCGGCCTCGTTGCGCACCAGCACCTCGTACGCCGCGAGCGTCGCGCCGATCGTGTCGGACTGTGTATTGCCGGCGTTCAACTGTATCTGCGTGGCTCCCTGGATGCGGCTCGTCGAGCTGAACGACACAGGCGAGCCCGACAGACCGGTCCCGCTCGCGGTTGTGGTTTGCACGATCGTGTCGGAGCCGAGGGTGCGGGTGGCGGTGGCGATCCCGCTCGCGTCGGTGACGCTGGACGCGGTCACCGAGCCGCCGCCCCGGGTGACGGCCCAGGCGATCGTCACCCCAGCCTGTGGGCTGCTGGTGGTGGCGTCCAGGACGACGACAGCCAAGGGGATGGCCAGGGCGGCGCCCGCGTTGCCGATCTGGTTGTTGCCGGCGCTGATGGCCAGGGTGCGGTTGGGGCCGGTGCCCCCGCCACCGCCACCTCCTCCACAGCCTGCCGAGAGGACGGCGGCGCCCAGCAGCCAACTGACGGCCAGACGATTCGTAGGCATGGGTCAACCTCGTGCTGGAAGTAGTGAAAATTGTACCCTTTACGGACCATAGTTGCTACTTTAGGTGCGCGTTAAACGGGGCATGGGATTCCCGAGAGGGGGCACCGGAGGTGGTAACGGAAAACTTTCGGGGGGGCGCCGGGGAGATTCTGAGGCAGGCGAGCGTGGCGCTCGACGGCCGGCCAGTGACACTCTGGGAAGTCGCCGATGGGCCGACCATGATTCCGCGCGCCACGAGCGATCCGAATCCGCGACATCATCATACCAGCATCGACGTCGACCTCACGCTGAAGCGCTGGGGGGTCCCGATTCGCAGCGGCAGTCGCTTTGTCGGTTGCCGGCTTGACCACGACGGTCCCTGGGTCATCGCGCCGGTGCGCTTGCGGCCCGCCTCCGGACCGCCGGGCGGCCGGGAGCGCCGCAGC
>JBOHST010000103.1:0-18311 GCA_050733375.1 Gemmatimonadales bacterium | reverse complement strand
TGAACCCCGACGAGGTCGTGGCCATCGGAGCGGCGATCCAGGGAGGCGTCCTCGCCGGTGAAGTGAAAGACGTGTTGCTCCTCGACGTCACTCCGCTCTCGCTCGGCATCGAGACGCTGGGCGGTGTCACCACCGTGTTGATCCCGCGGAATACGACGATCCCGACCAAGAAGTCGGAGGTCTTCTCGACCGCCGAGGACTCCCAGACCACGGTGGAAATCCACGTGCTCCAAGGCGAGCGCCAGATGGCGATGGACAACCGCACCATCGGCAAGTTCCAGTTGACCGGGATCCCGCCGGCCCCACGCGGGGTTCCCCAAGTCGAAGTGGCGTTCGACATCGACGCGAACGGCATTCTGCACGTCTCGGCCCGGGACAAGACGACCGGCAAGGAGCAGAAGATCCGAATCGAGGCGTCCTCGGGGATCGGGGACAAGGACATCGATCGGATGGTCAAGGATGCCGAAGCCCACGCCTCCGAGGACAAGAAGCGGCGGGACGAGATCGAGCGCCGCAACCGCCTCGATACCATGGTGTACGAAGTGGAGAAGAACGCCAAGGAATGGGCCGATCGACTCGACGCGGCTCTGAAAACCCGCCTCGACGCAGCGGTGGAGGGGTCGAAGCAGGCGCTGCGCAGCGGCAACCCGGAAGAGATCGCCCGCGCGCTCGACGAGCTGCAGCAAGCGTACTCGGCTGCCGGGGCGTCGTTGTATGCGGCGGCCCGTGGTGCGGAGGCCTCGACCCCTGGGCCGGACGCTGGGGCCGCGGCGGGCGGCCAAGGTGAAGCAGGCGCCGCCAAGCAGGACAACGTCGTGGACGCCGATTACGAGATCGTCGACGACGACAAGGGCAAAAAGGGTTAGGTTTCTCTCGTCACCTCACACGCGGACGTGATGATGTCGGTACGCACTCGCGATTGGTTGAAATTCATCGGGTTGGTGGGTTTGGCGTTCGTGTTCGGGTTGGCGTTCGCGTCCGCCCTCGACCTGCCGAAGAAAACCGCCGCCGAACCGGCGGCCTTGTTCCAGGCCACGACGCAGCGTCCGGTGCTCCCGGCCGCCAAGCCGGCCGCAGACTTGGGCGAAGCGTTCGTCGCCGTCGCCGAGCACGTGAAGCCGGCGGTCGTCTTCGTCACCTCCCAGATCCGGCAGCGGGTGGACAACCGTCGGTTGCCGCCGGGTTTCGAGGAGTTCTTTCCGCAATTCAGGAACCGCCCGCAGATCGAGGAAGGCTCGGGGTCCGGCTTCATCGTGTCGCCGGACGGCTACATCCTGACCAACAATCATGTCGTATCGGGGGCCAGCAAGGTCACCGTGCGGCTGTACGACAAGCGTGAGTTCCAGGCGCAGGTCGTCGGGACAGACCAACTGACCGACGTGGCGCTGATCAAGATCGTCGCCCAGGGTCTCCCCACCGTCGCGTTCGGGAACTCCGATACGACGCGCATCGGCGAGTGGGTGCTGGCCATCGGGAACCCGCTCGGAGAAGCGTTCGCGTTCACCGTCACCGCGGGGATCGTGAGTGCCAAGGGACGGGCGCTGGGCGCGCTCGCCGAGTCACGCTACTCCATTCAGGACTTCATCCAGACCGATGCCGCGATCAATCCCGGCAATTCCGGGGGCCCGCTCGTCAACGTTCGCGGTGAAGTGATCGGCATCAATTCGGCGATCGCCAGCGAGACCGGCTACAACGCGGGCTACGGCTTTGCCATCCCGATCAACCTGGCGCGGACGGTGATGTCCCAGTTGGTGGCGAGCGGCCACGTCGAGCGGGCGGTGATGGGCATCGGCATCAACAACGTGAGCCCGGAAGACGCCGAAGCAGTCGGGTTGCGGGAGATCCGCGGAGTCGTGGTGTTCAGTTTCAGCGACGACTCACCAGCCAAGCGCGCTGGCCTGCTGCTCGGCGACGTGATCGTCAGCCTCGACGGCGCGCCGGTGGACTACATATCGCAGCTGCAGCAGCGCGTGGGCTTCAAGAAGGCGGGTGAGACCGTCCAGGTCACCGTGGTGCGGCAGGGCGGAGTGCGCAAGACGTTCACCGTGCGGCTCGCGGCACAGCCCACCGACCCCAGAGATCAGGTCTCGACGCGGGAGGACACCAAAGGAACGGGTGAGGAGGCATCCGCCAGCGCGAACCGGCTCGGCGTCGCGGTGGAGCCGCTCTCGCAGGACGAGGTCGCCCAGGATCCGCGGCTGCAGCGCGCCTTGGCGCGGGCGGGCGGCGCGCTGATGGTCACCGACGTCTCCGTCGATGGCCCATCCTATCGCAAGCTGGTCGGCGGTCAGAACAACCCCGATCTCATCCTCAAGGTGAACGGCCAACCGACCCGCACCCGCGCGGAGTTCCGGTCGGCGCTCCAGGTGGTTCAGGCCGGCGCGATCGTCACCCTCGAGGTGCTGCGCCGTACCCCGGATGGATGGGACACCGCCATCGTACGAATCCGGGCGCGGTGAGTTGAGGGCTGAACAACGCGCCGGGGTGTCCTCCACCCCGGTGCGTTCTGCTTTCTACCGCCGGATGAACATCACCACGCCGGCCGCGGCCATCCAGGCGATGAGCGTCGCCTGGCCGTAGAACAGCACCACCGAGTCCTCCTGGACGACGAGGGGAATCACGATGCAGGTCGCGCCCGCCGCGAACGCTCCCCACGAAAGCCAGGTAGGATGTACCCGCCCGTTCCGGATTGCCCAGCCGAACAGGTACAAGGCGAGTCCCATCGTGAAGGTGGCGAGCCGTTCCGCCGCGAGCCCGAAGGGATGCAGCATGTCGTAGAGCAGGACCGCGTGCGTCGCCGTGAGCCCCGGCTCCGATACCGCGTAGGTGCGAGCGAGGTGCCATCCCGCGCCCGCCATGAAGAGAATATTGATCATCCACGCGGCGAAGCCGAACGTCGCCAGGATCACTGCGGCGCGCGCCGGGCCCGCCCCCGGTGAGTCCTGGTGGCGCAGCGACACGCCGGCGAGCCCGACCAGCATCAGTGGCAGTCCGAAGAGCAGCGACCAGTGGATGACGCGCCACCCCTCCGTGCGGGCGATCGTGGCGAGCTGCACGGCGCCATCGCCCCGCAGGACCGGGTGCGCCAGTCCCGCCACACCGAACAACACGGCGCCGAGCATGAGGCAGAGCGCGTAGAACGCAGAGCGTCGCACGTCCGTCATACCGCTAATCTAGAGTCTTCGGCGACAGCCCGTAGGCTTCGGGGGGGACCTGCCGCTCGGCGTCCCCGCGGTCCTCGCGCACCGACCACCGGAACCACACGACGGTCATCGCCACCCAGAACACGAGTCCCCCCGGCACCCACATGACCAGGCCGCCGATCTGCTGGTCGTCGAGCGGCGAGAGCCCGATGACCCGCGGCGCCGCGACGTAAAACGGGTACAGCGGGGCGTCCGCAAGCGTGATCATGGCACCCACCACCGACATGGGGATCCCGAGCAAGAAGAGGTAGAGCAGCTGCCCGGGATAGGATGCGCGCGGCAGCTCCGGCAGCGGCGAGAGCACCGGCCACCACATCAGCACCGCCGTCGCCAGAAACACGAGGTGCTGCACGATGTGCAGGCCGTGGTGCCGCATCGCGGCCTCATAGAACGGCGGGAGATGCCACAGCACGATCGGCACGGTGAAGATCGTCGCGGCGGGTATCGGCTGCACCAGTCGGGCTCCGATCGCTCGCGCCCAGGCGAGCCGGATCACCCGCCTGGCCAGCTGCGCCGAGATGCCGTACAGGAACAGCGGCGGGAACAGCAAGGTGAGGATGAGATGCTGCACCATGTGCGCGCTGAACAGGTATCGATCCGACAGGTCGTGAAGCGGTCCGTTGAGCGACGCGAGCACGACGAGGAGCGACGCCGCAAACGCCGCCACACGGCGGCGCGGGGCCGATGCGCCTCCCAACAACACGTAGAGGCCGCCTAGCAGGACGACCCCTATGACTACGCTCGGATGGAATTCCCAATGCCACCAAGCGAACGGCGCGGCGGTCACCTCAGCGCCCGAGCGTCATCACCCCGAAGAGGAACAGCAGCCCGAGAATCATGCCCGAGGCGAGCAGCAGCGGGCCTCCGAACAGGAGGGTGAAGAACTTGCTGTCCATCTTGAGGTGCATGTAAAACATCACGACGATCACGAACTTGACCGCCGACAGGATGAGCAGGATCGGCGTGAGGAACGCCTTGAAGGCCGGTACGTAAAAGACGCCGACCTCGATCACGGTGAGCACAATGAGAACGGCCGCGACCCGGAGGTAGGTGCCGGCCGTCGGGTGTGTGTGCGCCGCGTCGTTCGGGTCCTGCACCGCGTGCGGTCCGCTCATTTGTGGAGCAGGTAGACGAGCGTGAAGATGGCGATCCAGACCACGTCGACAAAGTGCCAATAGAGTCCCGCGATCTCAACGGTGATCGCGTTGGCGGGGCCGAGCTTCCCCTGGAGCGCGCGGATCCACAGGGTGATGAGCCAGAGCACCCCCACCGTGACGTGCGCGCCATGCGTGCCGGTGAGCACGAAGAACGTGGCCCCGAACAGGTTTGTTTTGAGGGTCAGCCCTTCATGCACGAACGTGGTGAATTCGTAGATCTGGAAGCCGATGAAGATCACCCCGCCGACAATGACGCCGAACAGCCAGATTTTGGCCCACTTCATGTCGCCGCGCTGGACCGCCGCGAGCGCCAGCACCATCCACAGGCTCGACATCAGCAGATCGAACGTGCTGATCGACGTCACCGGGATGTCGAGGACGTCCGCCGGCATCGGGCCCGACACGCTGCGTCCCTGGTAGATGAGGTAGGTCGAGATCAGCGACCCGAACAGCAGGCATTCCGAGCCGATGAATGCCCAGAAGGCCATTTTCCGGTTGTCCAGCCCCATGCTGGTGTGGTGCGTGGTCGCCGCGTGACCCATCTCAGACCTCGAAGGGCTCGTAGGCCCACCGGTAGATGCCATAGAGCAAAATGCCCGCTCCGACGAACGCGAACCATACGATGTGGGTGAGCGGGGCGAGCGCCATCACGGGGAGCCCCACAGCCGCCACCAGGGGCCACCACGATCCAGGCGGGACGTGCACCGGCCCCGGCGCGGCAGCCGGCGGGGGAGACGGGTGATGCGTCTCCCACAGCGGCAGCCGGCTGTGGACGGTGGGGATGACGTCGAAGTTGTGGACCGGCGGCGGTGAGGTCGTGGACCATTCGAGCGTCGCGCCGCCCCACGGGTTCGGCCCGGCGACCGCGCCGTGCCGCCGCGTGCGCCACAGGTTGAAGACAAACACCAACATCGAGATGCCGATCAGGAACGCGCCCACCGACGACAGCATGTTCATCTGCGACAGCCCGAGGTCCGCGGAATAGGTGTAGATGCGGCGCGGCATCCCGAGTAGCCCGATGAAATGCATCGGGAAAAACGTCAGGTTCATCCCGATGAAGGTCAACCAGAAGTGGACCAGCCCGACCCGCTCCGACAAGAGCCGCCCCGTCATTTTGGGCCACCAGTAGTAGATCCCGGCGAACAGACCCATGATGGTGCCGCCGAACAGCACATAGTGGAAGTGCGCCACCACGTAGTAGGTGTCGGTCTGCTGCAGGTCGGCCGGAGGCGAGGCGTGGGTGATCCCCGATAGCCCGCCGATCGTGAACAGGGATATGAAGCCGAGCGCGAAACACATCGCGGTCGTGAATCGCAGCTGCCCACCCCAGAGCGTGGCGATCCAGTTGAAGATTTTCACCCCGGTGGGGATCGCGATCAGCATCGTGGTCAGGGCGAACACCGAGTCGGCGATCGCCCCCAGGCCCACCGAAAACATGTGGTGGCTCCAGACGCCCCATCCCATGAAGCCGATCAGCACGCCCGAATACACCACCACCGTGTAGCCGAACAGCGGCTTGCGCGAGAACGTGGGCAACACCTCCGAGACGATTCCCATCGCGGGGAGAATCAGGATGTAGACCTCGGGGTGGCCGAACAGCCAGAACAGATGCTGCCATAGAATCGGGTCGCCGCCGGCCGCGGGCAGATAAAACTGCGTTCCGAACACCCGGTCGAACATCAGGTACACGAGGGCGACCGTGATGACGGGGAACGCGGTGATGATGAGGAACGAGGTGACGAGCGTCATCCAGCTGAAGGCCGGCAGGCGCATCAGTTTCATTCCCGGCGCCCGCAGGTTCAGGATCGTCACGATGAAATTGAACCCCGCCGCCAGGGATGCGATGCCGAGGATCTGCAGCCCGAGCACCCAGAAATCGATGTTCGGCCCGGGTGAGAACTGGCGCTCGGTGAGATTGGCGTAGCCGAACCAGCCGCCGTCGGGCGCGGGGTGGCCGGGGAGAAACCAGCTCGCGTTCATGAACAGCCCGCCCAGCAGGAACACCCAGTAGCTGAAGGCATTGAGTCGCGGGAAGGCCACGTCCCGCGCCCCGATCTGGAGCGGCACGATGTAATTGAAGAAGGCGGCCCCGAGCGGCATCAGCGCCAGGAACACCATCGTCGTGCCGTGCATCGTAAACAGCTGGTTGTACGTCTCGGCGGACACGAGTTGACTGTCCGGCCGGGCGAGCTGGGCGCGGATGACCATCGCCTCGAGGCCGCCGATCAGCAGGAACGCGAACGCGGTCCAGAAGTAGAGCAGGCCGATCCGTTTGTGGTCGGTCGTGGTGAGCCAGCTCCGCAGTCCCGTGGCTTCGCTCATTTGAGGCTCTGCAGATAGGCGATCAGCGCCGGGAGATCCGTCGCGCTCACGTTCATGCTGGGCATCAACGCGCCGGGTTTCATCGCCGGCGGATTCTCGATCCAGCGGCGCAGGTGCTCATCGGTATTCATCATCACCCCTGCGGCGATCGTCGTGCGGCCCCCGATGTGGGTCAGGTTGGGTCCGATGGTCCCGCTCGAGAATCCCGCGACGGTATGGCAGCCGATACAGCCGTAGCGCTGAAACGCCTGCCGCCCGGCTTCCTCGACGCTCCCCGCTGTGGGCGGGGCCGGCGTGCTGCGCTGCGTAGCCACCCACGCCTCGAACGCCGAGTCGGACTCGACATAGGTGCGGAGTCGCATGTTCGCGTGCGAGGCGCCGCAAAACTCCGCGCACTGCCCCATGTACATGCCGATCGAGTCGGGCCGGAACCCGAGGAAGGTATGATGATTGGGCGACGCGTCGCGTTTCCCGCTCAAAGCCGGGGTCCACCAGCTGTGAATCACGTCGGCGGAGGTGATGTCCACCGCGACCGGTCGGCCCACCGGCAGGTGCAGCTCGTTGGCAGTGACGATCCCGAGATCCGGGTAGCGGTACTCCCACCACCACTGGTGTCCCACGACCTCCACCCGCAGCGCATCCGCTGGCGCCTTGTTGTGCGAAAAAATGGTCCGGACGGTGGGTACGGCGATGAACACCAGAATCAGCGCCGGCGCGAGCGTCCAGGCGATCTCGAGCGCGGTGTGCCCGTGGTGTTGCTTCGGCGCCGGCGCACCCTCGCGGCGGCGAAACCGCAGCACCGAATACAACAACAACCCCTCGACCACCACGAACACGACGAGCGCCCACCAGAAAATCCCGGTGAACAGGCGATCGATGGCGACGCCGAAATCCGAGCGCGGCGCCAAGGTCGATTGCGGGTAGGGTCCGCCGCAGGCGGCGAGCATCCCGAGGCCGAGGACGGCGATGGTGAGCTGTCGGCGCGGTGGCGGCACGGAGTCGAGCGTCTCCCGTGAGGTCGGTCGGAAAGGCACAAGAAACTACCATGCCCCCGGAGGCCAGGCAATCAGCGGTGACCCAATCCGACCAAACGCTCACGATGTAGCGCTACAGTTTCCTCGCGCCGACTCTTTTCCAGGAGACTCCATGAACCGCATCCGCACACCGCGCTCCGCGCTCCGCGCTCACCGACTCATCAGTCGGTTCTTCGGCGGGCACGGAAAAAACGTGAATCGCATCCGTCAACTCATCTGGACCAGCTGTGCGCCGTGACCGGCGGGCCGTGCGTGTATATCGGGGACATGAAGACGACGCACACAGGCCTTGGCATCACGCAAGCGGACTGGGACAAGTCGGTGCAGCTGCTCGTCGCCACGCTCAACAAGTTCAAGGCCGCCAAAGGAGCAGCAGGAGGTGCTGGCCGCGGTGTCTACCCTCAAGGGCGACATCGTCGAACGGCCGTGAGCCGCTGATGGACCCGTGAGCGCTCCAACGGCGCTCGCGGGTACCCTCAGGCGTGGCCGCCGCGACCTCGCCGCCAACCCCCGTGCGCCAAACGACTTGACTGCAACGGCACGACGATTGTCCGGTGCCTGACGGGGCACTCCTACCTTCGCATATGGGTCAGGCATCGAGCCAGCCGCCTGACACCGCACTCTAGCCGCCTGGGAGCGGCTCCACGTGAAGGAGGACATATGAAGAAGCGCGCCTGGTACGTCATCGCCCTGCTGCTGCTCGCCGGGGCATGTATGCCGGTGACCGAGCCACAGTTTCAGCAGTACACCCCCTCCGATTCCGTGTTGTCAGGCATCGAGCCGGATCAGGGGCGTCAGCCGCACCGCAAGCTCGATCCGTAGTAGCCCGCGCGCTCCCTCCAGCGCGCGTGGCGGGGCGGTGGGATGCGGTTCGGTCCCCCGCCCTCTTTTTTTCAAGGTCCTGCAATGGCGCCACGCAGCGTGGCGATGCGCTCTCGTTCGAGTCTCCCGCCAACTCCCGTTCCGGCGACACGGTCGGCCGCGGTGAGCGCGCGGCGTGCGCTGCGCACGGCACCGGCGGCGAGCGCGTCATCCGCGGTCGCGATGGCCATAGCGAGTACGTTGCCGTCCGGCTCCAGCTCTGAGAGCAGCTCGACGCACAGCACACGCGCTTCCATGTCGTCGCGCGTGGCCAACCGGTCGGCCGCCCGGCGCCGCAGCGCACGACGCTGCCCCGGGGTCAAGCACTCGCTTCGCACGACTTCAGCGATGAGCGGCGCCGCGAACGAATACCGGCGCCCTTCGCACGTAACGAACCCGGCTCGCTCGAGCCGTGCCAGGCCCTCTTCGAGCGCGGCCGCCGCGAGCCCGCTCGTGTAGCCGAGCACCTCCAGATCGAGACCGAGGCCTCCGATGCTCGCGGCCCGGAGCAGCTGGAGGTCTTCGGGGTCGAGCGCCGAGACGCGCGCGACCACCGCCATCCTCACGAGGTCGGGCACGCTGATCGGGAGTGGGCTGTCGAGGGTGGAGCCGCGGTGCGGCCATGCCAGCACGTCGCTGCGCATCGTCGAGGCGCGCGCCAGCGCCTGTAGCAGGGTGACCGCGAAGAATGGGCTGCCCGCCGTCTCGAACATGATCCGGCGGGCGAGACGTTCGCGTGTTCCTTCGTCCGCACACCAGGGCGCGAGCGCTTCCACCATCCGTCGCACGTCCGCCGGCTCGAGCGACGCGAGCCGGACGCATTCCCCGCTCAGCCGGCGCCCCACTTCGCTGCGCAGCCGCGTGAGCGCTGGCGGTCCACGCTCGGCGTCGGGAAGACAAGTAAGCACCAGAGCCAACGGGCCAGTGCGTACCTCACCCAGTGCGGCACCAAGAGCGGAAAGCGTCGCGCCGTCGGCGTAGTGCGCGTCGTCCACCGCCACTACGAGCGGTCGTTCCTCCACCACCGCCGCGAGCAGCCGGGCGAGAGCGCTCGCCACCTCACCGTGATCGGCCGGGATGCGCGGCGGCCGGTTCCCGAGCTCCGGGAGCATGCCCGCCAGCACCGACAGGGCCTCCGGATCGGTGGCCGCGCTCCCTGGGGCGGCGACGAGTCCGGCGCGCCCGAGCGCCCGCAGCGTGCTCCATGGCGCGTCGTGGTCGCTCGCCAGCGGCGTCGCGACCACCGTGACGGCCCCATCCAGCGCGGCCCGGGCCAGGGTCTCGCCAAGCAGCCTCGTCTTGCCCAGCCCAGGCTCACCGAGGATCACCAGCGTCCGTGAAACGCCCGCGAGCGCGGCGCCGATCACGCGGGACGCCGTTCGTTGCGCGGCTTCCCGGCCGACCAGTGGCAGAGGGGCTTCGTCCGGCGGCGTCGGAACCCGGCGCCAGGTGCGACCGCGGATCCGCTCCGCCAGCGCCTCGAGATCCCGGCTGGGCCGTTCACCCAGCTCGGTTTCGATTCGGTCGGCGTACTCGTGGTACCAGGCGAGCGCCCCCGCGGCGTCGCCGCGCAACGCCATCGTCCGCAGCCGCAGCCGCGCCCCGGCCTCGCCGTGCGGCTCGAGGGCGAGGGCGCGGAGCGCCACTTCCTCCGCATCCGCGAGGCGACCGGCGGCGACTGCCGCTTCGCCAACCGCTACCAACGCGCCCGCCCCGCGGGCGCGCCAACGAGTCCGTTCACGGGCCGCCCACTCCTCGAACGCCGGTGCGTCGTCCACCGAAAACCCTTCCAGAAAGTCGCCCCGCAGCAGCGCGACCGCTTCGGCAGACCGGTCCGGAGGAAATGCGGCGAAGCGCATGGCGTCGACAGTCAACCCGGCGTCGTACAGGGTGATCGCGTCGCCGCGGGTGAGCAACCGCTCGGCGCCGAGCCCAGCACGCAGCCGACTCACCGCCGCGTTGAGCGAGTGGCGTGCGTGCGCTTCGGGTTTTTCCGGCCAGAGGAGTCCGAGGAGATGATCTCGAGCGCGCGTGCGTGCAGGGGAGAAAGCGAGGTAGATGAGCAACCCGAGGTGCTTCCGCCATACGACATCGGGGGGCGGCTCGCGGCCCTCGAGCCGGGCGGTGGGGGGCCCAAAGCACACCAGTTCGAGACGGGCCAGGTGCGGCGCTGCGTTCACCGCAGCAACGATACGGTCCACGACCGGGTGCGGCTAGCGACCATACCCCCTAACTTCCCCCCGAGTTTGGCCTGGCCCGGCGGGTAGTGGTCAAGCCGCGGCGGACTGCGCCTACGTCGTGGACACTTGGGCGCGCGCCGATTCGGTGCTGCAGCCCTACGTGACAGAGGCCCGCGCCGGACTCGGCCGCTTGGGATCCGAGCGCAAGCCGTAACCCGCGCTAGAGCTCCAGCCGCCGCAGGTACTGGTAGCTGGTCCGGATGCTGGCGAGCGGATCGCGTGGCTGGTCGTGTTCCACGAAGTAGTGGCGGATGCCGGCCTCCGCGCGCCGAGCGAAGAGCCGGCGCCAATCGATGACCCCCTTCCCCGCTTCCACCATGTCGCCGCCCGCAGTGATGTCCTTCACGTGTACCAGCGGGAACCGGCCGGGGAAGCGGGCGAAGTAGGCCAGCGGATCGGCCCCACCTTTGGTGATCCAGAAGAGGTCGAGCTCGAGCTGCACGAGGCTGGCGTCGGTCGCTTCGACGAGCACATCGTAGGGGAGCTTCCCCTCGAGCTTCTCGAACTCGAAGCTGTGATTGTGATAGGCGAACTGCAGTCCCGCCGCCCGGCAGGCCGTGGCTGCCCGATTCAACTGCTCGCCGATGCGCTTCCAGTCGTCGAGCGTACCGCGACGTTCCTCCGGGATCCACGCCACCACGACGTAGCGGTGCCCCACGACGCGAGCCGCCTGGAGCACCTCGTCCCAGCCGGCATCGATTGACTCGTACGCCACGTGCGCCGACGGCGCGTTGAGCCCGTAGCGATCGAGAACAGCGCGCACCGCTCCCGGGGCCTGATTCTGGTAGCCCGCGAACTCGACTTCGCGGTACCCGATCGCCGCAATGCCGGAGAGGGTGCCGGCAAAATCCTGTCGCAGCAGATCGCGCACGGTATAGAGCTGCACCCCGAGGCGCTCGATGCGTCCGTCCGCCAACGTGCGGGCGACGGCTGGAACGGTCATGCCCGCGACCGCCCCAGCCACCGTCCCGAGGAACGCGCGGCGGTCGAGTGAGCTCACAGTTCGTGCCGCCGCATCAACGCATCATCGGCTTCGGAGTTTCGGTGATTGCTGACTTGGCGTCATCGCCTCGCCCCGTCAACGCCATCACCATACCGTCCTTGCCCAGCACCTTGACCATCGCGAACACGCCGACGCCCGTCTGCAGCCAGGCTTCGCCCCCGTCTGCGTCTTTGACGTGGAGCGCGCGGAACGATCCAGCGGGAACCGTCACGGACTCGACGCCCAGCACCTGGATACCGCCCTTCTTGCAGTTTTTCTCCAGATACTGACTCACGCCAGGCATGGCACGCTGGCTCATCATGCCGATCATCATGTCGGGGGCCCGCATCGCCGGCTCGTTGTTGTTTTTCATGACGAGGCCTCGGACGGCCACTTTTGGCGTGGCAATGCCGGCCATCAGAATCTGCACGATCGTGTTGCTCGGCTTGTTGTTGACGGTGCCCGTCGTCTGCATCTCGTACCAATAGTACGTGGAGTCGCCGAACCGTTCCGAGCCGACGATCGCCATCCGCATCGTTGAGCCGTCGGCGCGCCCACCCGTGAACCGGTAGGACGCCCACGCCCCGACCCGGACTGGTACCGTCCCGCTGCAGAAACTCTGAAAATCCTGGGCTGCCAGCGGTGCGGCGGCGAGCAACGCAACCGGCAGAAAGGCGTGACGCAACATGGGTGACTCCGAAAGGTGAAGGGTGCGGTCCTGCCCGGCAGGTGAAGTGACGCCGCAGGGTTACGTCGGTCAATACCCCACATCCGCCGCGCTTGATTGACATGGCATTCCTGTGGTGATACTATTGTATCAGTGACAGATTCTATAGGATCTCCCGTGGCTCGGCGTTGGTTGCTGCTGATTCATCGGCTGCCGCCGAAGCCCGACTATCTCCGGGTCAAGCTGCGCCGCCGACTGCAGGGAATCGGTGCGGTGCCCCTGAAAAGGACTGTCTACGTGTTGCCGTTGAGCGAGCAATCCCACGCGGATTTCGAGTGGCTGGCCCGGGAAATCACCGCGGACGGCGGGGAGGCGACGGTGTGCGAGGCGGCCTTCCTCGATGAGACGACGGACCGCCGGTTGATCGAGGCGTTTCAATCGACGCGTGCGGCGGCATATGCGGAAATCGAGGACGCGGCGCGGCGCGGGGTCCCGGACGCCGAGCGGCTGGAGCGTCGCCTGGCGGCGGTGACCGCGCAGGACCACTTCGGAGCGCCGGGCCGGCCTGACGCCGAGGCGGCGCTCGAGGCCCTGGTGACCCGGCGCGCCGTCTCGGTGTCGACCGTCGCGGCGACCGATACGGCCGCCCCGCGGGGTCGGACCTGGGTGACGCGGACCGGCGTGTATATGGATCGCATCGCCAGCGCCTGGCTAATCCGTCGCTTCATCGACCCAGAGGCACGGTTCCGCTTCGTCGCTCCGAAGGGATATCGGCCTGAGCCAGGGGATCTGCGCTTTGACATGTTCGAGGGCGAGTACACGCACGAGGGGGAACGCTGCACCTTCGAGACGTTGTACCGTCGTTTCAAGCTTGCGGATGCCGCCCTCACGGCGATCGGCGAGATAGTCCACGACATCGATTTCAAGGACAACCGATTCGATCGCCCCGAAACGGCGGGTATCCGCATGGTGCTAGACGGAATCGCTCGGTCTCACCCGCACGACGCCACGCGCCTGGAGCGCGGCGCTGCGGTCCTGGACGACCTCTACGGGCAATTTCGAAAGGGCCGGAAGTGAGCCCCCGCCAGCGGTGGCTCTGGCCGGACCGGGTGACGGCAAGACTCGGTACTCCCGAGCGGCCAACACGGCTCCCCTCCCCGGACCGCGTGACCTCGCGGCCTATGCCCGGTTCGCCAGCACGTGGGCGCCGCTCGAGCCGCTGTCGCCCCGTCTGCGGCTGCTCGTCGGTCAGCTCGCGGCCGTGCGGAGCGGGTGCGGGTATTGCGCCGAGCACAACCGCCACCTCGCTCTCAAAGCGGGGCTGACGCTCAGTGAGCTGGACGCGGTGGCGGATCATGCGCGCGCGTCCCACTTCTCCGAAGCAGAGCGCGCCGCGCTGGCGCTCGCCGATGCGGTCACCGGTTTCACCGATGCGACGGGCGGCTTTGCGGCCGAAATTCTCGTTCGGGCCCGGTGTCATTTCGGCGAAGCGGAGATCGTGTCGCTGGTCGCGACGGTGGCCGCCGAGCATTTCTTCGATCCCGCGACCGTCCGCCTGGGCCGCGACGCGCTCGCCTCGGCACCGTGAGCGCCCCGGGTGTGTTTCTGGCCGCTACCCTGGCGCTGAACCTCACCCCCGGACCCGACATGCTCTCCGTGATCACACGCAGCGCAACCGAAGGACGCGCGGCGTGTGTGGTGTCGGCCCTGGGCATCGCCCGTCAGAGCCGGGTGTCGATCGTCGCCAGGGTTGAAGGTGAGGCGCAGCGGGGGCGGACCGTCCCAGGGGCCGAGCGGGTCGGGCGCGGCCACGTCGTAGGGCCGGGTGTGTTCGCAGGCCACGAGCAAGGCAGAAACCGAGCGTGCACGTCCGCCAGATTCGTGACTGGCGCCTGGCCCTTATACCCGGGAAATTACCCGCGGACCGTGGAATCGGCCCATTCGTCGGAGGTGGCTCTGTCCCGGGTTTCCGATCGGCACGCCCGTCAGACGCTGGCGGACATCGGTACCGAAGCGATCCGCATCCTGCTGATCGAGGATAACGCACGTCACGCCCAACTCTTGCAGGAGACGATGGGTGACGTGGTCCCGGCGGCTTCCGGCTCGCAGCCCTACCAGCTGACCCACGTCATCGGCCTCGCCGAGGGGCTGGACCAGCTCCACGGGTACGAGTTCGACGTCCTGCTGCTGGATTTGTCGCTGCCGGAAGCGCCCGGGCTCGATGCCCTGGTGCGCATCCGCGAGCGGCACGAAGACATTCCGATCATCGCGCTCACGGCGCGCGGGGAGGACGAGCTCGCCGCGCAAGCGCTCCAGGCCGGCGCGCAGGACTTCCTCCAGAAAGGCAAGACCTCGGGGGAGCTCGTGGCCCGCGCGATCCGCTCGGCGGTGCACATCTCCAATCTGCAAGCGGCGCTGCGGAGCCTGTCGTTCATCGATGGACTCACGGGTCTCTACAACAAGCGGGGCTTCGTGACCCTCGCCGAGCCTTATATCAAACGGGCGCAGCGGCAGAAGGGACAGTTTCTCATCGTGTCGGTCGATGTGTCCGGCCTGAAGCAGATCAACACCGTGGCGAGCTACGATGAGGGTGATGCGGTGTTGCGCGCCGTGGCCGAAATCCTGAAAAAGAGCTTCCGCGATTCGGATCTCCTGGCGCGGCTCGATGGCGGCTCCTTCGTGGTCATGGCGGTGGACGCGAACACCGATAAAGCACCGATTGTCTCGACCCGCATCCAGTACAACGTGCAGGAGTGGAACAACCGCACCATCCGCAACTACGAGCTGAAGGTGACCCTGGGCTTCACCGAGTTCGATCCCGGTGGCGCCATCGAGGATCTGATCGCCAAGGCCGCCGAAGCGCGCCGCGGCCCGCGGCGGCGCAGTGGGGGACGAAAGGGCAAACCCGTGTGACCGCGAGCGCCACCGCCCCGGCCGCGTCGATCGCCCTGCTGCCGCTCGCCAACGCAAGCGGCGACCCCGAGAAGGACTACTTCGCCGACGGCCTGGCGGCGCAGCTCCACGGCGCACTCACCGGTGTGCGCGCGCTGCGGGTTGCTTCGCGCGGGGCGGCAGCCGCCCTCCAGGGCCAGGTTGCCCTGGCCGATCTCGGCCGCGAGCTCGGCGTCGCCACCGTGCTCGAAGGCAGTGTAACCCGACTCGGTGGGCAGCTGCGGATCGCGACGCGGTTACTCTCCGCGGCGGACGGGACGATCGTGTGGTCGGAGCAAATCGACCGGAAATTCGACGAGGTGTTCGCGGTGCTGCGCGAGATCAGCGACCGGATCCTCACGACCCTGCAGGCCGCTCCGACGGCGGACGAGCGACCGGCTCTGGATCACGTCCCCACAAAGGACATGCGCGCCCTCGACCCCTACCTGCGCGCGCGCCACGTCTCCGGCCAGATCCGCCGCGTCAGCCAGGACTTCGCGCTCCAGATGTATGGTGACGCAGTCAAGGCCGACCCGGGGTTCGCCCTCGCACATGCGGGGCTCGCCGAATCGCATGCCCTGCTATTCACGTACTGGGAGTCGAGCGACGCTCACCTGCGCCAGGCCGACGAGGCCGGCGCCCGCGCCGTGGCGCTCGCCCCTGAGCTCGCCGAGACGCACCTGGCGCGAGCGGTGGCGCTCTCACTCAACCGGCGACACGACGACGCCGAAATCGAGTTCCAAGCGGCGCTGCAGCTCAAGCCGAATCTGTCCGAGGCGCACTACAGTTATGCCCGCCACTGTCGGACGCGGGGCCGGTTCGAGGAGGCGGCGCGGTGGTTCGAGTCGTCCTGCGCGCTGCGGCCGGAGGACTACTCGATCCCCGCGCTGCTGTCGAGCGTGTACGTCGGGATGGGCCGCGCCGAAGAAGCGCGAGCGGCGCAGCAGCGCGCGCTCGCGCTTTCGGAGCGACGGCTCAAGCTGGTCCCCGACGACGAGCGCGCGCTGTACCTCGGCGCCGGAAGCTTGTCCAGCCTCGGCGACACCAGCCGCGCCCGGGAGTGGGCCAAACGCGCGGTGGCGATGGAGCCGGACGACTCCGCCGTGCTGTACAACGTGGCGTGTGTGTACGCCCTGCTCGGGCTCAAGGACTCGGCGATCGACTGTCTCGAGCGCGCCGTCAAGAACGGCTTCGGTCATTGGGAGTGGATCGAACACGACTCCGACTTCGACTCCCTCGTCAGCCACCCGCGATTCCAAGCCCTGGTGAAACGCTGAGGGCCTTCCGCATCGGATCCCCGGATTTGCGTTGCGGTGTGGTATGGGAATATCGGACGGTGCCATATTTGAGGAGCCGTAACCCGGAACCCATCCGCGCGGGGGAGTCGTGATCGAACGCATCGCCGTGATGAGCGTGTTGCTGTTAAGCGCCTGTGGAGAGAAGGGCGAGCGGCCCGCAACTCCACCGCCGCCGCCGTCCGTCGCGGCGACGATCGATTCGGCGGCCAGCGCCGCTCCGCCGGGCGGGAGCGCCCCGTCGACCCCGGGGGTCTCGCCGTTCCCCGCCGATCGGGACACGATACGCTTCGCGACACAGATCACCGGCGCGGCGACCGCCGTGCCGCCATGCGGCTCCCGGGTGCCGCGCATCACGGGGGATTCGATCGGGCCGTTCCGGCTCGGCGAATCGATCGAGGAGCTCCGGCGTCGCTGCCCGCGCTTGTTGTACGGGTGGGTGCTGATCTCCGACGGCTACACGGTGCCGACGGTGGCCGCTCGGCTTGGCGGGGCGACGGTCACGGCGTTCGTGAGCGACACGCTGCCCACGGGGACGCTGCATCGCGTGGAGCTCGCCGTCGAAGGACCGGGGACCGTGGAAGGATTCGGGGTGGGGGCGACACTGCAGGAGCTCCAGCACGCGTACGGCTCACCGGGCGCTTCCGAAGCGGACTGCGTGCTGCGGGTGTGGTTCGACTCACGCCCTGGGCTGGCGTTCCGCATGGAGTACCCGCCGGCCGAACGGCGCGAGTGCGGGGGGTTGAGCGAAGCGCCGCTGTCACCGAATCTCCGGGTGGCGTCGGTGATCCTGGTGGAGCGGTAGTCCGAGGGGGAGGCACGATGCGATACCGGGCAAAGACCACTCTCATGATCGGCCTCGTGGCCGGAGCCGCATGCCGGACGGGAGCGAACTACGCCGGCACCTGGGGTCCGCGCTACGCCGGCGGCGCGGTCGCGCCGCGCCTGTGGGGCGCCGAAACCGCCACCATCCGCGTCGTCACGTTCAACATCCAATTCGCCCGTCACATCGATTCGGCGCTGGCGCTGCTGGAAACCGCGGAGCAGCTCGCGGGTGCCGACATCATCACGCTGCAGGAAATGGACGCACCGGGGACGAGCCGTATCGCTGCGGCGCTCGGCATGTCGTATGTCTACTATCCCGCCACCCATCGTTCGGGCACGGGCCGGGATTTCGGGAATGCGATTCTCTCCCGCTGGCCGATCTCGGAAGACCGGAAGATCATCCTGCCGCATCTCGGGCGTTTCGCGAAGACGCTGCGAACCGCGACGGCCGCGACCATCGCGGTCGCGGGTGTTCCGGTCTGGGTGTACAGCGTCCACCTCGGGACGATCTTCGAACTTAGTCCCGGAGCGAAACGCGACCAGGCCCGCGCCATCATCGCCGACGCCGCGGCGTATCCTCGCGTCATCGTGTGCGGCGACATGAACAGTCACGGCATCGGGCGCGAGTTCCGCGCCGCCGGTTACGGCTGGCCGACGGAGCACAACCCCCGTACCAAACATTTCTGGAACTGGGATCACGTGTTCTTGAAGGGACTCGAGCTGCGGGACACCACGAGCACCGGGGTTGTCCGCGACAATCGCCACGCGAGCGACCATCGGCCGGTCTGGGCCGA
>JBOHST010000102.1:0-2359 GCA_050733375.1 Gemmatimonadales bacterium | reverse complement strand
CCCCGACTGCTACGGGCTGGGGTTGACGCTCTACTTCGCGCTGCTGGGCCGGTTACCGGAGCGCACTATGCTGCGCACCGGGCCCGTGCCTGAGCCGGACGGTTACCACCCGCGTGGCCGTCGGGTGGACATACCGGTGTGGCTCGACGCTGCTGTGGCCCGTGCCACCGCGTCTGATCCGGACGATCGCTTTGCCTCCGTGACGCTGTTCGCCGCCTCGCTCGTGCCGGATGAGGACCAGGAAGCCCTGCTCCCGCCACCGCTGAAGTCGACCTGTGTGTTTTGCCGTGCCACCGAGCCGTTCGGACTGGGAGTGTGCCCGCGCTGCGCACGGCGGGCCAGCGGCGAGGATGACGTGCTCGTGTTCATCGAGCGCACGACCCCCGGCCCGGCGCGACATGCCGTTCTCGAACGGCTACGGGAGCGACTCCCCGCGGCATCGGCGGCCGGCCACGAGGCGGCCGCGGGCGGCGAGCGGCCACTGATGCGTGTGCCGGCAACCGCAGCAGGGCGTGTGGTGGAGCTGCTGGACAGCCACGGCATCCCGGCGCGCACCGAAGCGCTGACCAATGGTTGGCGTGCGCCGGTACCGGCTTCGATCGCGGCGTTCGCGGGGGTGGTAGCGACCGCGGGCACGGCGGCCGGATGGGCGGCCGCGACGCCGGTACTGCTCGTCAGTGCTCCCGTCATGGCCGCGGGGCTCGCGGGCGTCGCGGCGCTGGGCCGACGCACTCCCGTATGGAATCCACCGCCCGCCGCGCGCAGCCTGTTGCCGGCGAATGTCGAACGCGACGCCGTCCGGACGCTCGCCGCGCTTCCCGCGGGGGCGGCGCGCCGGCTGTTGCTCGACCTGCTGCGACGCGCGAGCGCGATGCCCGGGGCCACCGACCTGATCGGACCATTGGTGATGGCCGCCAGCGCCGCCGCTCGCGAGCTGGCCGCTCTCGAGCAGCACCTCGATGCGTTCGACGCGGAGCGCGAGCGCCTGGCCGACCCACCCGCCGGGTGGCTCGATGCCCTGGCACGGTGCGAGCGCGGCCGGGATGCGATGGTGCAACGATTGCTGGACGCGACGGCGACGCTCAGCCGTGTCTCCGGAGACTTCGCCCTGCGCGCGGCGTCGTCTACGGCATCGCTTGCGGATTTGACGCGGGAGCTCGATGCGGAGAGTCGGTTGCAGGCTGGCGCGGCGCGGGAGGTTGAGGCGTTGCTTGGCAAGATTGAGTCGTAAGCAGGAATCGTAAGGACAGGGTCGTACGGAAAGCTCGTACGGAAAACCTCGTACGGCTTCTCCCTACGATGTCAACCCTACGGTTCTTCCCTACGTCTTTTACTCAGGGTTCGCAGTCGATTGATATCGTGTTGTGTGAGTCCCCGTCCTCCATATCGCTCTTCCGTCCACGGATCCCCGCGCATGTGATAGCCATTCTGCTCCCAGAACCCGGGCACATCTTCGTCGAGCAGGGTGAGGCCGCGCACCCATTTGGCGCTCTTCCAGAAATAGAGGTGCGGCACGAGCAATCGGGCGGGCCCGCCGTGCTCGGGCGTGAGCCACTCGCCGTCATGTTTGAAGGCGACGAGGTTTTCCGCTCGGTCGAGATCGGCAAGGGCGAGGTTGGTCGTGAATCCCTGCTCGGCGGACACGAGGCAATACTGCGCGCCGGGCTTTACCTGCGACCGCTCGAGCAGGAGCCGCACCGCAACTCCTTCAAAGGCGTTGTCGAATCGACTCCAGGTCGTGACGCAATGGATGTCGCAGCGCACGGTGGTGCGCGGTAGGGCGAGCAGCTCGTCGTAGGTCAGGGTCAGCGGCTGCTCCACCAGTCCGTCCACGGTGAAGGTCCAGGTCCGGGTATCAACGGTCGGCACCAGGCCGTAGTGCAGAACCGGCCACTTGCGCGTGAGCACCTGGCCTGGGGGGAGACGGTCACCCATGCGCCAGGGCCTCGGCGCTGCTCCACGACGCAGTCACGTTGAACGCCTGCTCGAACCCGGTCACCACCGCGCCCACCGTCCGGTCCCACAGCGACACTTCCCCCGTCCCTTTTCCGCTTTCTCGTTCTACCGATGTCATCTCCACCCCCGGGATCCCGCAGGGCACAATCCGGTCGAAATGCGCGAGGTCAGTGGTGACGTTGAGCGCGAAGCCGTGCCAGGTCACCCATTGCTTCACGTGCACGCCGATGCTCGCGATCTTGCGCCCCCGCGTCCACACGCCGGTATAGCCCGTCTGCCGCTCGGCGGGGATGCCGAGCTCCGTCAGCCCGGCGATGAGCGCCTGCTCGAGGGTGCGGAGATACCAGTGCAGATCCTGCTTGTAGTTGGCGAGGTCGAGGATTGGATAGCCGACCAACTGCCC
>JBOHST010000101.1:0-5260 GCA_050733375.1 Gemmatimonadales bacterium | reverse complement strand
GCTAACGCGACCACAGCCCGGCCGCGATCGCGAGCGGCACGAGCACGTAGAGGACGACATCGCGAACCAGATATACGACCACCACCAGAGCGACAAACTTCCAGCCGCGCTGCTTCAACAGGCCCTTCCACCCGAGCCGCCGGCGCTCGTCGCGCAGCGTTCGAAACTGCTTCAGCAAGCCCATGCGATGAAACCTTGAACCTCAGTTGACTTCGCGCAAGCCTGGGGTGCGCCGCCGCGCCTCGGCAACGCGGGCACGAGACCGTCCACCTGGACAGCCCCGCGCCCGCGCGTTCGTCAGGACTGCCGGGCGGTCGTGTCCGACGGCCGGTACGTCACGGTCACGGGACCATTGAGCCGGACTCTCAGCTTCTGGCCGGCCGGCAATACCAGCTGATCGCCCTCAGTGGCGACCGCCACACCCGTGCCGATCACCGCGCCGACCACGGCGCCCTTGACCGTGCTGCCCTTGCCTCCGATCACGCGGCCCAGGATTCCACCGGCCACCGCCCCGCCGCCGATCGCCGCGGCGCTCTGCGCCGCGTCGTTCTGGCCCCGGATGCGGAACGGGTCAGCGGAAATCGCGTACCGGTCACCGTCGACTTCGAGGTCGGTGAACCGCAGCGCGAGCTCCGGCCGACCGGCGACTCTGCCTCCGCCCTTCGACTCCGTCACCGACCCCCGGATCAGCACGCCTTCCGGAATCACCTCGTTGGCGTCGAGACGGATCGGTGCCGTGGTCCGCAACGTCACGTTGTCTCCCACCCGCGTCCGCTCGGTGGAAACCCCGCGCTCCAATGCGGCCACCAGCGTCACGCCGGCGGGGATGGTCGCTTCGCGTTTCCCTCGCGCGCGGCCGAACACCACGGCCGAGATCACTCCCACCCCCACCAGAGCGGGCAGCGCGACGCGCAACACTCTCGTTGAATGCTCCATCATGGTTGCCTCCTCTGACCAGGTTGCGGCCGGCGTGTCGTGCCCGGGCCGCGCGTGTTGGTCGCGTCGTACGTACCCCGGTGTTCCCGCGTGGTGCGAGGCATGGTGGCCAGCGCCTCGGAGACCAGACTCACCAATCGTGCTCACACGCAGGCGCCCGTGTGATACCGGTCACTCGAGTCCGGGTGAGCGCGGACGGAACGGCGGGCAACTTTCGGAACCGCGCGCCCTTCGGGGCGCGCCGTCGCCCCTATCGGTCGAGCAGCGCCCAGGGTTACTCTCGGGCTCGATGCCGAGCCCGCGAGACATCATCACGCGCTTCTACACGGCGTTCGCCGCCCGCGATCACGCAACGATGGCGCGCTGCTACGCGGCCGACGCCTACTTCACAGACCCCGTCTTCACGGATCTCCATGGCCCGGCGGTCGGCGCGATGTGGCGCATGCTCTGCGAGCGCGCCACCGATCTCCGCATCGCCTTCCGTGACGTGACCGCCACGGGTGATTCGGGGGCCGCCCACTGGGAAGCGTGGTACACCTATTCCGCCACCGGCCGACCGGTCCATAACGTCATCGAAGCCGCGTTCACGTGCCGGGACGGCCTGATCGTTCGTCACGTGGACCGGTTCGACCTGTATGCCTGGGCCCGGCAGGCCCTGGGGACGCGTGGACTGCTGCTCGGCTGGGCCCCGCCGGTTCAGGCCGCGATTCGGCGCACCGCGGCACAGGCGCTCTCGAAAGCGATGCGGTGAACCCCACCACGCGGGTCCTGCTCGCGCTCCTCGCCGGGCTGGCACTCGGCGTGGCCGCCGCCGCCACGGGCAGCCAACCGCTGCTCGCGATCGCGACGGGCGTCGAGCCGGTCGGCACGCTGTGGACCAACGCCGTGCGCATGACGGTCATTCCGCTGGTGGTGGCGCTCATCGTCACCGGCGTTGCCGCGACCGCCGATCCTCGGCGCCTGGGGCGGCTCGGCGCGCGGGCGCTGCCACTCTTCCTGGGCCTGCTGCTGGCGAGCGGCGTATTCGCGTTGCTCGTCGCCCCGCTGTCACTCGACCGGCTGCACATCCCGCCCGAGGTCGCCGCCGACCTGCGCGCCAGCGCGGCGGCGTCGGCCGCCGCGGACGACGCGCGCCGGATGCCCTCGCTGGTGCAGCGCATCGTCGAGGTCGTGCCCGCCAACCCGATCAAGGCCGCGGCCGACGGTGCGCTGCTCCCGCTCGTCGTGTTCACGCTGGTGTTTGCGTTCGCCCTCACCCGCCTCGATGTGGCCCGCCGCGACCCCGTCGTGCAGCTCTTCCAGGCTATCGCTGACGCGATGCTGGTAGTCGTCCGCTGGGTGCTGGCGCTCGCTCCGATCGGGATCTTCGCCCTGGCATCCGGCTTGGGCGCCCGCATGGGCACGGCGGCGGCCGGCGCGCTATTCCACTATGTAGCCACCCTCTCGGGCGTGCTGCTGGCCTTCCTCCTGTTGCTGTACCCGTTGACCCGACTGCTCGGCGGCGTGCACCTGCGCCGCTTTGCGGCGGCTGCCGCGCCCGCACAAGCGGTGGCGTTCAGCACGCGCTCGTCCCTCGCCGCGCTGCCCGTGATGATCACGGGCGCGCGGGAGCGGCTCGGCGCCGGCCCGGCGGTCACGGGATTCGTGCTGCCGCTCGCGGTGTCGGTGTTCCGCCTCAACGTCCCGATCGCCTGGGTCGTGGGAGCGCTGTTCCTCAGCCGGCTCTACGGCGTCCCCCTGGGCGGCGCCGAGCTCGCCGGTCTGGTCGTCACGTCCACGTTGATCAGTTTCAGCGTCCCGGGGATCCCGAGCTCGAGCTTGTTCCTGATCGCGCCGGTGCTCATGGAGCTGGGACTGCCGGCCGAGGGGGTGGGGATTCTCATCGCGGTGGACGCCGTGCCCGACATGTTCAAGACCGGCTTGAATGTCACATCGCACCTCAGCGCGGCGGCCGTCCTGAACCGCGGCGCGGAAACCGCTGCGTAAACGACGCGTTATGATTGAGGCCTCCAGCAAAGGTGAACCATGGATAAGCAAATTGTGGCCCTTTTCATCCCAATCATTGCTCTGGCGATTCCGGTGACCGCGATCATCATGAGCGGCCTGTTGAAGATGCGGCGACTGCGCGTGGAGGAGGCGAATCTCCAGATTCACGGTGGGCCGTCCGGCGGTTCCGAGGAAGTCCAGGCGCTGCGGAACGACGTGGAAATGCTCCAGCGCCAGATCAGCGAGCTGAATGAGCGTGTCGACTTCACCGAGCGCCTGCTGGCTCGAGGCCGCGTTCCCGACTCGAGCGAGCAACTCAGGCCCCCAGGTTGAACCGACGGGGCCGCCAATGGCCGAGCGCTCGACCACCTGAAAACCGCGTTCGGATGGCTGGCGCCGTACCGCGGCGCGCCCCATGAACCCGACTCTGCCGGATCATCTCCTCGCAGCCCTGCTGGTGGTGGGATTCCCCGTCTACGCCGCTCGCAGCTACCGCTCCTTCGTCGCCGCCGTGCGCGCCGGCGTGCCGGGCGTGCGGCTCCAGGAGTACGTCATCACCATGGTGCTCCATTGGACGCTGGTGGGAGTGACGCTGCTCCTATGGTGGCAGGCCGCACGACCGTGGTCCTCTCTCGGCCTTGCGGTCCCGACTGGGCCGCGCAGCGTCGCGGGGCTCGTCATCATGGGTCTTGTCATCGTCCTGTTGGCGTATCAGTGGATGGCGATCCAGCGGCTCGACGCGAAGGGTTTCGAAGGCCTTGCGGCGCAGGTGGAGCCGGTGCGCGAGCTGATGCCGCACACCCGCGCCGAGTATCGCGTCTTCCAGGCGCTCTCAATCACGGCCGGCGTGTGCGAGGAAGTGCTCTACCGCGGCTACCTGATCTGGTATCTCGCGACGGGGTCGGGCCGCTGGCCGGCCGTCCTCGTCGCGGGCGTCGTGTTCGGGATCGCGCATTTCTATCAGGGCAAGGCCGGTGTGCTGAAGACAGGGGTGATCGGCGTGCTGGCAGGCGTGCTCTACGCAAGCACCGGATCGTTGTTGTGGTCCATGGTCGCGCACGCCGCGATCGATCTGCAGGGCGGAGCGATCGGGTGGCGAGTGGTGGGAAAGCGCGCCATGTGATACAATCGACGGCCGAGGCGAGATGTGAGACTCATTCCGTGGCGACTCGCAGCGCTGGCCCTGATCTCGGTCGCGCCCCCGCCGGAACGCGCGATCATCCGCCGGCATGACCGGCCCGACAGCGCGTATCTGGCGCTGGGTGAGCAATACCCGGGGCTGGTTCACGTCAATCTGCCCACGCCGCAGGGTGCAGCGGACGGTGAGGGCACCCTGATCGGGCCCAGGTGGGTCCTGACAGCGGCCCATGTCGGCGTGGAGCTGAAGGTCGGCCACCGCGTCACGGTCGGTGGACGACCGTACGCGGTGGACTCGATCGTCATTCACCCGGCCTGGAGTGACGGCCCTCACGACCTCGCCCTGCTCCGCCTGGCGACCAGCGCCGACGAGGTTCGACCTGTCCCCCTCTACCGAGATTCGACCGAACTGGACCGAATCGTCGTTCTGGTTGGTTACGGCGATCACGGGACGGGACTGACCGGGCCTCAAGGAAATGATCGGCGGGTGCGAGGGGCGACGAACCGGATCGACGAGGCCACGGACCGGTGGTTGAAGTTTCGGTTCGATCCCCCCGATGGGCCGAGGACCACGTCCCTCGAAGGCGTGAGCGGACCGGGCGACAGTGGCGGACCCGCGTTTTTGGGCGAGGGATCGGACGTCGAGCTGCTCGGGGTGTCCTCCGGCCAAAGTAGCCGGGCGACCGGCGGCCAGCCGGGTCGCTACGGCGTCGTCGAGTATTACGTGCGCGTCTCCCGCTACGTCGCATGGATCGAGGGCGTCACGGGGCCGCTCGCGCCCTAGTTCAACGTGCGTGGAGTCGGCCTGCAACGGCTTTTCCACGCCCCCCGCATGCTGTACTATCCGTGGGTACCGAACGGATGCGTGGAACACGGAGTCGAGCCAGATGAAGCGACGATCCCCTCGTGTGGTCACGGCGGGGGCCCTGGCGGTCATCGCTGCCGCGGGGTGTGCAACGGCAACCCAGCAATCGTCGTCCCCCACACCCGCTGCGCCGGCCACCGCCGACAGCAATCGCACGACCTACACTGCGGCCGACGTGCACTTCATGACGGGCATGATCCATCACCACGCGCAGGCGGTGGTGATGGCCGGCTGGGCGCCGACGCACGGCGCCAGTCCGGCGGTGCGCGCTATGTGCGAGCGGATCGTCGTCGGGCAGCGCGACGAGATCGTGCTCATGCAGCGCTGGCTCCGGGA